>JAGYNC010000046.1 GCA_018400135.1 Victivallaceae bacterium | reverse complement strand
TTTTGTGTTGGGAAAGAGCGACGGTGTGGATTTTTTTCTGCGACACAAAAAACGCGGAGCCTACGCGTTGCGCATAGGTACACATGGAATCAAAATAGCCACTGACGACTACGAGGGATTGGTCAGTGGCGTGAACACGCTTTGTCAAATCTTCAAGGGTACTGGCGGACATCTGCCATGCGTAGAGATTTTCGATTCCCCCGATCTCGTGGTGCGCGGCTATCATCTCGACTGCAAGGGCGGCTTTCCCTCTCTCGATTATCTTTACGATTTTATCGACAGACTGGCACACTGGAAGATCAACATGGTCTGGATCGAGTACGAGGACTGGTTTCCGTACACATGCGTCAGGGAAATCGTGCAACCAAGCGCGCCTTCACTGGAGGAGTGGAAAAAGATTCTTGATTTCTGCCGTGAGCGAGGCATCATGCCTGTGCCATTGATTCAAACCCACGGGCACCTCGAATTCCTGTTGAACCACGATAAATATCGCCATCTCGCCGAAGGCACGGCGGTCAACGAAATCTGTCCATCTCATCCCGAAGCAGTGGGAATCGTCAAGAAGATGATCATGGAAGTGCTTGAGCTGCACGCAGCGGATCCGTATTTCCATGTTGGTGCGGACGAGACTTGGTCTCTGGCCACCTGCCCGGAATGCGTGAAACGGCTAAACGCGGGAGAGGCGAAGCTTGACATTTACAACAAGCATCTGATGAAATGGTACGAACTGCTGAAAGCCAAAGGCAAGCGGCTGATGATGTGGAGCGACATGTTCTGGCGAACCGATTCGCCGGAAAAGGTGGAATCTCTACCGCGCGACATCATCCTGTGTGAGTGGATTTATAACGACTGCGTCTGCGAGGGCGAACACGAAGGGCGCAAGTTCATGTCTTGGGGCGAAGGCAAGGATTTCGGCTTATACGCATCTGAATCCGTGGCAAAAAGCCTGGACGAGATCATTGATCACGATAAAGTACGCTTCGTACCCGAAAACCGTATCATTGAACGCGCTAACGCAAAACTGAAAAACTATGCCACCAAATATTTCAGACCGGATAAAGGCGGGGTGGGAAAACTCTCGCCGCACTACCTCTACTTCCAGGAACTCGGCTTCGACTTGATTGGCGTGGGCGCAGCCCGCTGCGATGTTTATGGGCGGACTTTCGGTCAAAACAACATCTGTGACCGACTGGATAACGCCATCGCCTGGGCTAATTTTGTTCGCAAGGAGGAGGGCATGGGGGTGGTGATTTCCTCCTGGTCGCGCGGAAGCAGCCTGCGGCCGGTGTATCCTCCTTGGGAGACGGCGTTGGACGGTCTGTCTGCGCATGCGCAGTACGCTTGGAACGGGGCGCTTCGAAAGAGGGAATTTATCGATCACGTGGCCGCACACCGTTTTGGTGCGGGTTGCGGAGACATTTTGACTGGAGTCTATCACTACACTGGTAAACACAATAGTACGGCTCTACATTGGCTGAAAAAGCTGGAAAGCAAGGCGACGAAAAGCAAAGATTATATCCGATTGCTGAAGGGTTGGGTGGCGTTCGATATCTTCCGCAATCTAACGGAACTGGAACTATGGCAGGCTGAGACCTCGCTATTTCGGCGCGACTTCGGACTTATGCCCGACAAGGGGGGCAGAGGTAACGAAACCGTGCAATCCAACCTAGAATTTTTCAATAACGTTATAAAAGAAGAAATGGAAAAAGCGCGTATTGCTTTGAGAAAAACGGTTGCGCCCTACTTCCGCTCTAATGATGTGGAAGAATTCCTAGCCTGCCGCTTCGGTGAAATAGATTTCCGATACAATAATATCGTTCGTCAACTAGAGGAAATGCGGTCGGGATTACAGAGAAGTTCATTCAAAAAAATGTAACCGCCTACAGCCATGACGACGGCAGCGTCCATGGACGGAATCCATGACGGACACCGCATGAAAAGCTTTTCAGACTCTGATCTTAACCATGACCATCCCCGCTATCGCTAGGAGGAGCTTGAGCTTGGTAAAGGCTTGAAAATAGAAATTGAATATCCCGCCGGAGTCGGCCTCGCCGCCACAGACGGACTGCGTGGCCGGTTCAATCGCATGCAGAGAATAAATGAATTGGTAACTCAACTTACACATTGCCATATAATCCATAAAGAAGAACGCTTGAGCCAACAACTGGCTCATGCTTTCAACCGCATTTCACGCCGATCGGAAACTTTCGCGTATGAAATAGAACAATTCTATGCTGACTTGAAACGTCTGCCGCAAGTAGTCTCTGAATTTATCAATACTTTCCGCCACGGTCATTACAGCTAGGAACGATTGAAAGACGGCACACATGTGGAAAATATGATTGCCACCGTGCAGACTAACGGGCAATTGTCTCTAATATATCTTATTATTGTCTTAATATATCGTTAATATATAATATAGAAGTAGTTATATATTTTTAATATTCCAATTGAAAAGCGAAAAATTAATATTTTTCAGATATTCCTCTTGACATTAATACACTTTTGATTTATAATATATCTAAAGTTAGAGTATTAAAACTTAAAGTCTGAGGTAGTATGAATCATCAAACGATGGAACGCAGTCGGGCCGAAAAAATAAATTTTTCCATTGCTGGAGGTTTAACACAAAAATGAAGAAGTTGGTGTAGATGAGTTTTTCAAAATGATTCAGTAATTTGACTACAAAAGGAGAAATGAAAAATGAAAGCACTAGAACATCAGACTGGCAGGCCTGAAAAAAGTCAAAACTTTTTCGGGAGACGCAACTTTTTGAAAATAAACTATTACGGAGACAAGAAAAATGAGAACGCCAAAGATTCGCAAGTTGTTGATGATTAACACATTCACCCTCATTGAATTACTCATGGTGATTTCTATCATCGCGATCCTGGCATCAATGCTTCTCCCCGCGCTGGGCCGTGCCCGACTGGTTGCCCGGAAGATCAGTTGCACCAATCAGTTTAAGCAGATCGGACTGATGACGCAATCCTACTTGAACGACAACAATGACATATTGCCTCCATGCCATAATGCCGTTGGCGGCAATCCGTTTAACGGCAATGGAGACAGATATCGCGCACCTGATGTATTCAATTATTACGTGCCATTCAAAACGATTGCGGGTTCATTGTTTGATTGCTCTGCGGTTAATTCCAAGGATATATCTCACGGACATAATTACTACTCATCTCTCAAGGCTATTGTTAAGATAAAAAACATTTCGACGAGAATATTCTATGGCGATTGTCGCAAGACCTATTACGGGGACTGGGGCAAGCGCTGGGATTCCGTCGAGACCGAGTGGCTTGAGGCGGCAAACCGACACGGTCGGGACGCTAATTATCTGTTTCTCGACGGTCATGTGGAGGCTCTGACCCCGGCGGACGCACTGTGGAGCAGTGGTTATACACGCAATTATGGTAAATGGGTTTATTGATAATAAAATAAAGGATTATGACAATGAGAAAACTTATCGCAACACTGGTATCGGCGGCGGCGTTGTCGTATGCCGTATTCGCTCAAGGTAACGAACTGGTAAAAAACGGTTCATTTGAGGATGTTTTTCCGAACGGTTCGGCAAGACATTGGCATAGATTAGGAACGACAACCCCGGAAACCAGTTCAATTACGGAATCCGCCGCTCCCGATGGCGGAAAATACTCTTATCGTTTGGGCGGAGTGCCTGGAAAATACACTGCCGTTGGGCAGGGGATTAAAGGTTATACAACTGCGGCGGAGTTCAAGCGTCCGATAAAAGTAAGTGTATGGATGAAGACTGAAGACATCAGCACCGTTCCCAGTGAGGGCGAAGCCGTGGTGGCGCTATGGGGATCTGCCAAAGGGCGCAATGCCGGACAAATCAGCATCGCCAAAGCGCGTGGCACAACTCCGTGGACGGAATATTCGGTTATTATAACTCCTGAGCAAGTGCAGGCAATGGAAGCCAAGTTGAAGCCAGAAAACCGTCCGCTGAGTTTGACATTACGTGCGAATATTTATAATCAGAAAGGCATGATGTGGATAGATCGCGTATCATGTGTTGAGCTGGAGGAAGTCAGCCTGACCGCGTCGCTGGATTCCACCGAATTCAGTACGGCGCAGAAAAGCGCACGCTTGAACTTGGAATCGCCGAAGGCATGGACAAAAGCCGTAGTAAACATCGGCAACGCGAAAAATCCGCACATGCGTAAAGTGGAGTTTCCCCGAGACAATAGCAAAAGTTTTTATCTGCTGGACGTCGGCGGACTTGACTCCGGGGATTATACCTGCACCGTCGAAATCAGCGATGATTCAGGCAAATCCCTGGGGCGTAATGAGCTGAAAATCAAAATCATCCTCGATCCATTCAACTTAAAAAAACAGGAGTAAACATGAGGCTTTTACATATTCTTCCTATTATATTATTAGGAGCAAGTCTGATTGCTTCGGAAATCCCTGCACAGTTTCAGGCATGGGGCGACAAAGTGGACAAACTACTGGTGGACGCGGTAACCATTCCCGAAGGTTATAACCGTGTAATTCCAAGTTCTGCGAATACCACTATGCCCGAACTGAAAGCCGATGCCACCCAGGGCGGGGTTCTGACTTTTACTTCTCCGGCGTTCGAAAAAGTATACCCGGAAAGCCTGCCCTTTAAAGAGCATGTCAATCGTCCGATGCGTGCGTTCGCCACTCCCGGAGAATATGTTTCAATGCAGAGCTCTATCAGGGCTTTGGACAAAGATATGAATTTAAACGTCAAAATAGTGCCGCCCTCAGGGCTTCCTGAACAGAATATTGATGTGCGTGTCGTCAGGTATCTCGCCTGGCCTGATGGCAAAGATAAGCGTTATCATATGGAACCGCGCTACCTGGAGCACCTTGACGCCGACAATAAAATCAATCTCTCCGTCGGAAATACCGAAACGCTTTGGCTGACTATCAAAATACCCGATAATTTTCCCGCTGGCAGACATCAAGGCGCGCTTATTCTTTCCGCCGCCGGAATTGAGCGTCGTATTCCCATACAATTGCTGATCCTGCCTTTCCAGCTTAAGCAGCCCGACCCGTACAAAGACATCAGCTTTTCAGTGCTGAGCAACGACAACGATTCACGCAGCAAAGCCAGATTCACCCGTAATCTCTATATGGAACACATGCCCAAACATTTTACCGACATGAAAGAACACGGGATGAACTCCGCCGGATACTTTCACGTGAATCCTTACTTTGCTCTCAAAGACGGGAAGTTGCAGATAGACTACGACCGTCCGGGTTATTGTTCGCTCTACAGCATGGCGAAGGTAATGGATGAGCTGAAAAAAGCCGGTCTAAATGGTCCGTTTATTTATCAGAAGGGACCGTTAGTGTGGGCAATCTGGGCTATCAACGCAGTATTGAGTTATAAAACTTTTACTCCGGAATTGGACGATATCTATATACAACTGGCGAAGTCGCTTGAGCTTGAAGCCAAAAAGCGCGAATGGCCGGAGCCGGTATTTTTTATCGGGGACGAACCCGGCAGCCATGCCGACCGCCTGAAGCGTGATATGCACTATGGTTCACTGCTTAAAAAGGATGCGCCGGGAATCCGTATAAGCAACTTCTTTAACAGTCATTCTCCCGGCGGCGAAGACTGGCGCTATCTGGCTCCGGTTTCGGATATCCTTTGCGCCCATTCCATGAGTACGGAAATAATAGAAAAAGGCAAAGCAGTCGGCTATAAGGAATTCTGGAGCTACGCCTCTACCACCGCCGGGCGGGAGCTTGCCGTAGACCGCTGCGCCTATGGCTTTTATCCCTGGGCGATAGATCTCAAAGGTGTTACTCAGTTTATTTATCAGACGGGAAGTGAAAATCCCTTTGACCGCCTCAATCAGGAAGAGCATTTTTACTACGCCTATCCGGGGGCAGAGGGACCGGTTCCCGCCATCCATTGGGAAGCGGTACGGCAGGGAACTTATGATTATCGTTATTTACTGACCCTGAACTCTATAATTGAAAAATGTCGCAAGTCCGGCAAAGCGGATGCAGAAAAGAAAGCCGATGAAGCTCAAAAAGTCATGGATCGTATCGTCGGCAAGTTTGCCGAAGCCAGCAACAATACCATTCATGATCATAATCAGGCACGAAACGGCATTACCGACGGCGCCACTAATGCCACGATGAACATCTATCGCTGGCAACTGGCGGACGCCATAGTGAAATTACAGGAGTTCATGAATAAATGAAGCTATTTACAGGAATAATATTACTGGCGTGTTCCATCACGGTTCTGGCGGACGGATTTTCTCTGGAACTGCGGCAACCTTTGGAAGTTCGCCGGATTGAGCTGCTGGACGCCGGTTCATCCGCTGAAGCCATGATCGTGCCACGTATGAAAACCCCTCCGGCAATAGACGGGATATGGAATGAGAATAAATGGGCGGGGGCGCTTAAAGCCGAAGACTTTAAGATAATACATCAACACGCCTTGCGTCAGGCAGTCATGAAATCCGCCGATGGAGATTCTACGGCATGGCTGAAAAAGGCGTCTATCCCCCGCGATGCGGTTACCGCCCGCCTGGCTTGCGATGATAACTATATTTATGTGGCTGTTCACGTAGAATCACGAAACCCGAAAGAACTCAAAAGCGTACCGTCCTCGGCAAGAGACGCCGCCATACACGGTGGGGATAGCGTGGATGTGTTCATCCGTCCCGGACGCGGCTCAGAACAATATTATCATTTTATTGGCGACTGGCGCGGAGCGCTTTATGACGCCAGGCACACGTTCAGCAGTACGGGCAAATGGACGGCAGACACAGCATGGAATGCCGCTGATATTTCCTACCACGCAAGCGTTGGATCTCGGGGCTGGACGGCGGAATTCCGCATTCCTTTCGAGAGTATCGGTATGAGCGGTCGCGATGGCGAAGCACTGGCGGTCAACATTGGCAGTGAAAGCCAGGCGGACAAAGAATATAGCGCCTGGAACCAAACCCGGAAGAGTTTTCATGAAGTGGATAGATTCCGCTATTTGTCCATTGCTACAGAACCGGCAAAGGCGCTGTGTTTTTCCTCTATAAAGGTTCCTGAATTTCTTCTTTATGGCGGTAATAATATATCTGCCGTAATTGAAAATCCGAATAAAACATCTCATGCCCGTATCTCCGCCCGGATGATCCAGGGAGATAAAGCCGCTGGTGCGCAGTTGGCGCAGAATATCGGCAAAGATGATTCTGCGGAATTGACTTTAAACGTTGATGACTCCGTTTCCGGGTCGGTGAATGTGCAATTGGAGCTTTGTGATGCGGAAAAACTTGCGGATCGCATAAGTGTTCCTTTGACGGTGGCGGTTTCGCTGGAGATTCCCGGAGCTGAAACAAGGGAGCTTGCCTCCGGGAATCGCACACTAAGATTGCCTGTACATATCTGTGTGGCGGCGGATATTATCGCTAAAACATCTATGCTCGTAGAGCTTGCCGATGAGCAATCACAACAGAAGACTGAAAAAATATTGCCGCTTTCCAGATCCGGCGAACACCTGCTTTCTGCCGATGTGTCCGCCCTTGAAACAGGCAAAAAATATCGTCTTAAATGTTCTGTCATACATAAGGATCTCGCACGGAAAGTCATAGCTTCGAAGGAAATAGAGATAATCAAACATCCGGACGTTTTCGGCGGCGAATGGTAAAAAGTTTGACACGATACAGTTGAGGTAGCATAATATAAAATATCTGGGGTATGCACTTGACGCAACCTTACCCTATATGTTGTGTTGATTTGATATTTTCGTAAGTTACCAGCTTCGTTTATTTTCTGGATTTCCCGTATGTAGTGCCTAAACGAAAAGGCTCTTTTTCGTGTTTGCGTGGGGAATGCGAGTTGAAAAACGCGCAATATCCGGTAAGGTGAGTTGCACAAAAAACCTTGCCGCGCCCCGGGATTGTCGCGGGAGCCGGATATGGTACAACCCACGGAGGTAGGACGATGTTCACGTCTGATGGATACCGAAAAGCCGCATCCTGCGGCTGGAAGAAATTCATTTTTTGCGCCGGAAGTGTGATAATGCTGTTTGGAATCGGCGGCTGTCGGCCCAAAGAAACTAGCGCACCGGAGCCTCCCGGAGTCACGGTGGTTCCGGCCACGGTAGCCACCGTCGCGAACCGCACAACAGTGATTGCCCAGGTCAAGGCTTACGACAGCGTGGATTTGGTGGCGCGCGTCAAGGGTTTTCTCAGAAAGCGCAACTTCAAGGAGGGGCAAGCGGTCAAACAGGGAGAATTGTTGTTTCTGATCGAACAGGAAGAGTATCTGGCGAATGTGGAGCGTGCCAAGGCCGCGTTGCTCAAGGCATTGGCCGCGCAGAAAAACGCCACCATCAACTATGAACGGCAGAAGAAACTGTATGAGGAAGACGCGGTGGCGCAAATCACCTATGACAATGCCGTCTGCGAAAAGATGGAAAAGGATGCCGCCGTAGATGACGCCAAAGCCGTATTGGCGCTGGCCAAGATCAATCTGAGCTATACCGAGATCAACGCGCCGTTCGACGGCGTAGTTGGACTCGCCGCCTACAGTAGCGGCAACGTGGTCGGCACCGAGAGCGGCACTCTGGCCAACGTGGTGCGACTGGAACCGGCGCGAGTGCAGTTCAACATCAGTGAAACCGACCTGCTCCGTATTTCCCGGGAACGCGAAAAGACCGGAGCCTACCCGAAGATAGTTGTCCGGTTGCGATTCCAGGATGGTTCGGAGTACGATCATACCGGAGCCATCACCTTCAGCGACAATCACATCAACCCGACCACCGGCACTTTTCTGATGCAGGCGACTTTTCCCAATCCTCATGTCCTGCTGATTCCGGGGATGTATGTCAGGATCATTCTCGAATCCGCCCGGAAACAGGATGCGCTGCTGGTGCCACAGCCTGCGGTCATGCGAGATCAACTCGGGGAATACGTGCTGGTGGTGGAAAAGGAAAGCAACAAGGTGGGGCGGCGCAATATTGTTACCGGTCAGAAAGAGGGGTTGAACATCGCAGTCGCAATGGATGATGCTAGCAGTGAATTGAAGGCGGATGAACTGGTGATTGTCGAGGGAATTCAAAAAGTCCGTATCGGCGCGATTGTGAAACCGGTCGTCCAGAAAAGCTATCTGCTCGAAACTCCAACCGTGTTTAATTCGGTGCCGTGCACGTGTAAAAAGATAATATACAATTAGTTACAACTAATAAGTACCAAAATAAGAGCCTTGCAATAATAAAATAGCCCAATAAAATCATTTTAACTGCTTTTTGATTTGATTTTTTTTGTTTTCGAGGTACTGTTGCATTTATTATGGGCAGAACATCCAAAAGAATTTTCGAGCCATGCTGTTATCACGTGACTCACCGTTGTCAAGAGCGGCGCTTTCTCCTGAGATTCGAAAAGGACCGCGCGAATTACCGTTCCCGTTTGCGCGAGGCGGTTCAAAGATACGATGTTGAGGTTTTAAATTACGTGGTTACCAGCAACCATGTTCATTTACTTCTCTGGGCGAAAAAAGCTCCGGACGTGTCTTGCGCCATGCATTTTCTTCAAGGCAACAGCGCCCGTGACTTCAATCGCCGCAAGCGGCGCGAGGGGGCTTTTTGGAATGGAAGATACCACGCCACTGTTATTCAAGGCGGGACGCACCTGGCGAAGTGTCTATTTTATATCGACTTGAACATGGTTCGAGCCGGAGTGTGTCGTCATCCTTTCGAATGGGAGGCTTGCGGATACCACGAACTTGCGGGAAAACGGCAACGCTATCGGATTATAAACTTGAATCGGCTGCTGAACTGTCTGGCATGCGATTCAACCGACGCATTCGAGCAATGGTATCAATTGACGTTGACCGATAAACTATCGTCGGTCTACCATGCGCGGGAACCCTGGTGGTCGGAAGCGGCGGCGGTCGGCGATGCCGAATGGCTCGGGCGTTTGATTCCGGGTTTGGAATCCGGCGCAATGGAAGAGATTGCGATGGACGACGATATGATTCTGCCGAATGGAGTGGCGGAGACAGGTGTCGGCTACGCCGTGAATATGAATACCCGTGAACAGAAAAATTTCTGGAAATCATTAGGCAATTGAGTTAAATCATTTTTTTGACACTAAAAAATCGCTTTAAGAGATATTTATAGCGATTTATAATATTTAACATATTTACATAAAGCATGTTACATGTGCACGGCACCGCCCCCAAACAGGCCAGATTTTCCGGCAATTCGGGAGACTTCAGAATCTCCCGCGCATCAGGACGCAAACAGCGCACCCATATATCCTTTGGCGTACTGTCCTGACAATAGAAATTACGCGTGTCTCTGCGGAACCCGCGAGTGCGGCCCACGACCGTCCAGCCGGATGCCTTGTAGCAAGTACCCCGATAGTAGGCCGGATCGACGAACGTTTCGAACAAAAGAATCGGATGACCAAAGCGTTCGAGCCAGTCGTCGGACAGCCGCCTTGCGAACTGTCCGAGAATATACGATGCCAGATTCCGGCGGTTATCCCCCTCGTGCGGCAAAATCAGAAAGCGACTGTTCTGAACCACCAGATGCCGCCGTTGCGACGCCTGCTCCGGCGTCCAGCCGATCCAGCGATCCCGGTCGGCCAGATGATACGCGCACGCGCTGAAACAGGCCAGAGCGACAGCCTTGCCGCGTCGCTCGACGATATACTTGATGCAGTGCCCCGCGATCTGCGGATTTCCCAAAGGATGTCTGCCTTGCATCCACCGGTTCCACTCTTCCTCCTCCTCGGGGCGAATAGGACGTACATTCATTTGACAATCTCCTGAAAAATGTCATACTTTCACACGGAATATTTAAATATGACACCTTATCAGAATTTGTCCAGATTTTATTATTATTTTATTGATAAATAATTAATTGTTGTTTAGAAAAAAACAGCCCTGCCATACATGTGCACGGCACCGTTTACCAATTACGACGCAATTACAGTTTTTCCTTTCCGGAAATTGTCGCGAGCACCTGAAATAAAGGCTGAAAACTACCGCGCAACGCTGCCAAAACGGAGAATGAAACAGCCCTGGTTCCAGCCCGTTCCATGCCATTCCGTTCCATTCCAGCCACATTTGGCCAACGTGATCCAATAGATAACCCGCTCCAAAAAAACGACGATCCGCAGCTTTCACTATTTCCGTCGCAGAAGCGGCCTGTCCCGCGAGAAATGACTTGTTGGCAATGAATATCCCGTTCGCATCCAGATGTCCGATATAAGTGCGCCGATGACGGCACTGTTTCTTTCCCGTGTCCCAGTAGGGATGATCCTCATACACGCGAGAAACACCATTGATAATCTGAACCCGTCGTTTCGGTGTTTTGTTGCCAGTGACTGTCATAAGTCAGCTCCTTTGTCCTTGCCTGCTCCCTGCTCATCGGTGGCGTTGTTATATAATATAACAATATTAGACAAAAAAAACAAGCCAGGCAACGGCCTGGCTTGTCATTTTTAAGGGAAAATTTGGTTCTACTACTACCACCTTGTTATATTTTGTGGGAATTCAGGTTACGAGCAGGACTTGACCCCCTATAAAAAATCAATTTGCGACTCTACCAAATTAACATATCTTCTTCAAATTCAGCGAAAAAAGAGGTTACACCTCTCTGAATAATATCGGTAAACCTTGCTATGCAGAAGGAAGGAAAAATCATGGTTTGGAATATATAATCAGGTTAAAATAATTCGGCTAAAATTATGAAATTCGGAAAATATTATATATCGACACTGGTTGACTCTATGGAAATTAAAGGCATTAAATCGGAGATGTTCACACATAAGTAAATTTCATCAATGCTTAAGTTATAATGATTTATAATAATTATATTATGTTGTTGATACAAACTATTTTTAATGTTATATTATTATCCAAAATAAGAGATAATAACGAACAAAAATAACATTGGAATGCTTTAAGGATGAGACAAAAATTTACCCAATTAACTAAACCCGGTGAAACTTATATCCAGTTGGGGAGCATGATAAAGAACATGGCACCTGGTGATCGCATGCCTCCATTTAGAAAGTTATTAGAAATACCCGACATAACCCAGCGTTCGCTTGATATAGCCTATAGCCAATTAGAAGAAGAAGGCGTGCTGGATATAAAAAATCAAAGCGGTGTTTATATAAAAAATCCATACGCAGGCGGGACTTTTTTGTTTGTTGGTGCCGAAGATGTTTTTCTAAGCCATGTTGGAGGAGAAAATATCCGTTTGTATTTTGCCAAGTTGCGCAGACAGATTCATTATTATTTCCCAGGGAGCAGATTGGAAGTAATGCTTACTGAAAGTCCTGACAAAGAGCATCATGACAGGGAGCCTCAGCTAAGGCAATTGTTAGGCCAGCAAAGCAAGCTTACCCGTGTCCTTGGGGCTTTTGTTAGTTACTCCATTTGCGAGGAACAAACAATCCGGGATTTTCATACATTGGACATGCCGTTTGTAGATTTAAACGGCAATTGTCTAAAAGTGAATGATTGCTTCCATGATATTAAAGCTATGGTTTCTTATTTACGTCAGAATGGAAGGAAAAGAATTTTTGTTATCTCTTCGTTTCCTAAAAACCCGGAATTCAAAAATTATATTGCTACAAACGTGGATATTGAGGTTCATTCATTTGATTTTAAAAACGGCGACCTGGTCAAAGCCGGAATTGAATATATAAAAGGTTTGATTGGTTCCAAGAATATGCCGGATGCTTTTGCTGTTCGTGATGATTACTTTTGTCAGGGGATGCTTATAGGTGCGTATACGCAAGGGGTAAAACTCGATGATGAATATGGGCTGATAACCGTGTCGCAACAGGGAGTTCCAATCTATGCAAACAACAGTTTCCCTCGACTGAATTATCGGTGGGATATAATAGCAGATACGGCTTCAAAGATAATGCTGAAGAAGTTGAAACAAGAAAAGATCGCCCCGACTACAGTATTGCCGGTACTGGAATTCAGCTAATAAAACCAGTGATTTGTAATCGGTCAGTCCGCCGAGGCCGTTGATTTTCGAGCAAGCGGGGGTATCGCCTCTTTGTCGCCTTTTCCACCGAACAGCAAAAAAAAATCAATTTGACATTTGACAACACGATATTGTCATGTATCTTATTCGGAAGTCCGATTTCGGACATTTTAAAGACATCCGATTAATCATTGGGAGGTAGCATGTGAATGAAAGGGAATTGCTGAAAAAATATCAACTGGCACTAAAGGAAACGGGGATTGCCGCCAAGGGTTCAATCCGGGAATACAAGCGGAACTGCGGCAACAAGAGTTGTCGCAAATGCAAGTGCGGCGAACGGCATCCCACGCACCAGATGACATACTATCTGGACGGCAAACAACATTCGCGGTATATCGGTCCGGGACAGCTGGAGCCGATGCGGCAGGCGATTGCCAACGGGCGCAAAGTGGAAAAGCTGCTGGTTCTTTTCGGCCTGGAATATCTGGACATGCTTAAGGGCATCAACCGCGAACAATGAAGAAACATTACGTTGATTATTACAAGGAGAGGATTGCCGAACGTGACCGCGAACTGACGATTGTCAGCCGGGCGGCCCGGGAGGCGGAGGCTTATTCCCGTGAGTGTCTGACGCGGCTGAAAAAGGAGGAAAGCCGCCGGAAGATTGTGGAAGAGGAACTGTCGCGCCAGAAATTTATCAATACGGAGCTGTCCGCCAAGGCCGTTTTATGGAAACGCGACGGGCAGGATCTTCATGCCGAGTTGGAGAAATTGAAAGAGTTGTCGGAGAAATACGCCAAGGCGCTCAAGCGCATCAAGGAATTGGAAAAGAAGTTGAACATCCGCAAAGGAACGGAAGACCCCTACGGTCTGAATACTCCGTCGTCGAAAAAAGCAAACAAGGCAAACTCGTCGCCGGACAACCAGGCACGGCGCGGGGGCGCTAAAAAGGGACATCCCGGGCA
>JAGYNC010000045.1 GCA_018400135.1 Victivallaceae bacterium | reverse complement strand
CGTGTCAAAGATACCTGGTTCATTGCCTACGGTTCACTCAAGGGAAAAATCTATGCCGTTGCCATCATGATCGAAGACGCTCAGTCCGGCGGGCAAACCTGCGCACCTATTGCTGCCGAATTCTTCTCCCGCCGGTTTGGCAATCCTGACACATAGGCACATTAAGCAGTTGGTCGCATTCGTCGTAGATGTGAGGCTTTGAAATCCCGCGAATCAATGTTAATTTAGTATTCTGTAAATTAGGCGCTTCGCGGCAATTACAGATTAGAACCTTTTCGAGTACGGTATAATTAGTGCCGAAGAAAAAGGTATTTTTCGTTCAGGCATTATTTAGCTTATTTAAAACAATTTTAAAACAATGTAGTTCAATTATGGTGAAGTATGACTCAACATGGCTTGATGAGGGAGACTCTCTTGTCTGCTTCGGGGACAGTATGGGAAGAGCATGGCGATGTCATGCTACCTTACCAGCAAGCTGCCAGAGATGCCGCAGCGGCAACAATGGCAAGATTTGTTCCGGCGGACATCGCGTTTGCCGCAGAATGGCAGAAACATCCGGGACATTCAGGTTTATTGCTAACCACCGATGGCACACATTTGACCGATAAAGGCAACCAGCTAGTCGCTGAATCCATGCTGAAAACATGGTTTGAATAATACCCTGATTCCAAACTCCTGTAATCCCGGACAACTAGCGTCCTACCCTAAAAAAAGGATACATTCTATGAGCAGAACAATAAAACGTATTGCCGTCATGACCAGTGGTGGAGATGCCCAGGGAATGAACGCCGCCGTCAGAGCCGTAATCAGAACCGGCATCGCGCTCGGAGTGGAGATGTATGCCATTCGCGAGGGCTATCAGGGATTGGTAGAGAACCACATCACAAAAATGGTATGGGACGATGTCAGTAGCATCCTGGAACGCGGCGGTACTACCATCGGCACCGCGCGTTGCCGTAAATTTCAGGAACACGAAGGGATGTTGCAGGCAGCAGCCAATCTGGTTAAAAACGGCATTGCCAATATGGTAATTATCGGCGGCGACGGTAGTCTCTCCGGCGCTGACGAACTCCGCGAAAAATGGCCGGAATTACTCAAAGAATTAGTAAAAAACAATATAATTTCCACCACTGAGCGCCAGAAGTGTCGGGAACTTAAAATTGTCGGCATGGTCGGCTCTATCGATAACGATATGGCTGACACAGACATGACTATCGGAGCTGATTCCGCGCTGCACCGAATTACCGAGGCTATCGACAGCCTTAGCAGTACCGCCCACAGTCATCAACGTATCTTCGTGGTAGAAGTAATGGGCCGCCATTGTGGTTATCTGGCATTGATGAGTGGCGTTGCCACCGGCGCCGGAGCTGTATTCGTGCCCGAATTTCCACCTAAGGATGGTTGGGAACAAAATCTTTGCGAAATTCTGCTCGCCGCCCGCAATGCGGGACGTCGCGACAGCATCATCATCGTTGCCGAAGGCGCGGTTGACCGACAAGGCAAGCGAATTACCAGTAACGACGTCAAATCCGCGTTGGATGCCGGCATGGGAACTGAATCCCGTATTACCATCCTCGGACACGTTCAACGCGGCGGCTCACCCAGCGCCTATGATCGCTATTTGGGGACTGTGAGCGGAGTTGACGCGGTACGCAAACTACTTGCCGACAACACGTCCAACGAATCTTCACTGGTAATTATGCGCGATAATCGGATAAAAACCGTCTCTCTGATGGCGGCAGTAAAAAAAAATCATGCGGTAACCGACGCACTGAATAATCTGCAATTCATTAATGCATCTATAATGCGCGGCACCGGATGGCGTACCATGGCACGAATTTTCCGCACACTTTGCCTTGCCATACCCTCTGAGAATCCGCATGGTTCCCGCGTAGCTGTAATTACCAGCGGCTGGCCGGCGCCGGGGATGAATAGCGCGGTGCGCACTGCCGTCAGAATCGGCATGGATCAGGGACACACCATGTTAGGTATCCGCAACGGCATGGAAGGATTAATCGAAGGCGATATCTTTGAATTTGACTGGATGGAGGTGGAGGAGTGGAACAGCGATGGAGGATCTCGTCTTGGCGCTAACCGGAAAATGCCGGAAAACAGTGACTTCTACTCGATTGCCTGTCAACTTGAGAAACACCGAATTCAGGGAATGTTAATTGTCGGCGGATGGCCCGGGTATGAATCCGCTCGCCGCATCGAATTGAAACGTCGTGAATTTCCCGGCTTTAATATCCCGATAGTTTGCATTCCGGCAAGCATCAATAATAATCTTCCCGGTTCAGAGTTGGCCATCGGTGCTGACACCGCACTCAACACCATCGTCGAGGCCGTTGATAAAATCAAACACTCAGCGGACAATGGACACCGGGCTTTTATTGTTGAAGTCATGGGGCGTTACTGCGGTTATCTGGCATTGATGAGCGGCCTCGCAACCGGAGCTGAATTCATCTATCTTCATGAACAGGGGGTAACATTGGATATGCTGCGAAAACACGTCAAGCGCCTGACTACGGGCTTTAATCGCAAGAGACGCAGTATCGCACTGATTATTCGTAACGAAAATGCCAATCACATTTATTCCACCGACTTCATCCGCGCTTTGTTTGAAGAGGAAGGCGGCGACGCTTTTGATGTCAGAAAAGCCATTCTCGGCCCAATGCAACAGGGCGGTTCACCCTCACCATTTGACCGCGTTCAGGCCACACGCCTCGCTTACGAAGGCATTACCAGACTACTTCGCAATATCAAGAGCGATAGCACTTCCTGTTCTTTCATTGGCCAACACGGCGGAAAAATAAAATCATATAATATCCGCGACCTGGAACAGCTTGTCTCTGCCGAATTCCAAAGACCCAGAAACCAATGGTGGGAAAAACTTATCGACATAGTCACCATGTTGGCAATCAGACCGGACGGCATGTAATGTCCATAACAATTTGGAATAATTGCGCTAAAAAACTTGCCTCACTCGATGTTCGGTGTTATTATTATCAGAAATATCTATAGCATAAGAAGTGAACCATTGAGGTACTCATGGAAAAAATAAGGGATTTCAAAGAAGATGTCGATAAAGCACGGCTGATGACCAAACTTTCCATTATTGGTGTGGTTGTTGCCGGATTGCCGACGGTGTTAGTATTAGCGCTCGCAATTATCGGTGATTTTGCCGGATCAGACGTTTTCGCGCTTGCCATTATTCCCTACACGTTGTCAATGTTGTTTGCTATCTCATCGGTTATTTTTGGCGTAATGGCAACTTCCGCAGCGCAGGAAGAAGAAGAAAAGCGATTGCTGGAGACACGTAAAGCTGATAGAATGCTTAATATTGAAGAGGATGTACGTTTTACCGCCGGACGTTCTTTTGAAAACTACAGACGTTTTACCCCGTATGTATTGGCAATTCTGGGGGGGGGATTGACGTTTTTGTGTCTGATTTTGTTTTGGCGATATTGGGGTGTACGCGTTGTCAAAACGCCTCCGGCTGAAGCCCAGCTGGTGGCTTTCGTGGCAGCGGTGATGATGGGATTCAGTGTTTTTGCCGGAGCATTCTATGTGGGGCAGTCCCGTAGCCATATCTTCCGCTGGCTGCAACCTGTAGGAGCCTGGCTTATTATGGGATTTGTGGTGATGTTGTTGGCCACACTGTCGGCGTTGCTGACCCGATTTGGTCATCCGGAGGCGGACGATTATATTGCGAGGATATTGGTTGGCGTATTTATTCTGTTGGGTGCTGAATTTATTGGCAATTTCATTGTTGAATTCTACCGTCCGCGGACACTGGAGGAACCGCGCCCGATTTTTGAAAGCAGACTGTTGGCGCTTTTCACCGAGCCGGGCGGCGTTATGCGTAATATTGCCGACACCCTGGATTATCAGTTCGGGTTCAAGGTCTCCGGCACCTGGATTTACCGTTTTACGGAAAAGGCACTTTTCCCGTTGTTGATTTTCTGGCTGTCGGTGTTGTGGCTGTTTACCGCTATTCAGGAAGTTGGCCCCAATCAGGTTGGTATCAGAGAACACTTCGGACGTATTGTCAACAGTGAACCGTTGCAGCCGGGGATATATCTGACGTTCCCTTATCCTTTTGGCAATATCGCCCGCTATTCATGTTCAATGATTCATGAAGTAACGGTTGGTCCGAAAATGGAGGATGAAAAAGGTAATGCTATTCGTCCCAAAGTAGTGCTTTGGACGAAAAAGCATTTTGCCACAGAATCACGTTTTCTGATTGCCGTCAAGCAGGAGGAATATGAAGAAACGGAGGAACAGGACACATCTGGTGGAGAAGTTGTTGAGAATAGAACTGGCGCGGCAACATCGGTTTCTTTTCTGGGGACTACCATTCCTATTCATTACCGCATAACGGAGAGTGGTCTCATTGATTTTGCTTACAAGTATCAAGATGGGGCAGAGGTATTACGAAACATCGGAGAAATGGAAGCTACCAGATACTTCGCCAGCGTTGATTTTATGGATGTAATGTCGCATGGCCGCCATCAAGCCGGTCAAACCTTGAAAAAGCGGATTCAAAATCAGGTTGATGCACTGAAACTTGGGGTTGAAATTGTGGAAGTAAATCTGCTTGACGCACACCCGCCTGTGGAAGAAGTGGCGCCGGCATTTCAGAATGTCATTGGCGCTCTGGAAGAAAAAGAAAGTGAAATATTGCGGGCCAAGGCCTACCAGGAGCGGGTGTCTCTTGAAGCTGAATCGCAGCACATGCGACTGGTTGAGGATGCCACGGCAAACAGCTATAAGACAACCAAAGTAGCGCAAGCGGAAAGCGAGCGTTTTCTGAAACAGTTGCAGGCGTTTCGTGTGATGCCGCAAATGTATAAATTACGTACTTATCTTTCGTTGTTCGAACGGGACGCGAAAGATATTCGTAAATATATTATCAGTTCTTCCATGGCCTATGAGGTATATGAATTCAATTTTGAAAAGAAACAACAGTTGGATTTGATTGACACTGATCTGGATGCGCTCAAACAAAACCAATAACAAAGGAGATTTTCGATGAAACATTGGCCGACGATGCTGCTGGGGATTATAGTGGCCGCGATATTCCTGGTAGCGGTGTTTTCGTTTCAGGTGAATGAAAAGGAAACGGTGGTAGTGACTACGTTGGGACGGATTGAGGGAGCCGACTACGGGCCCGGTCTGCATTTTCGTTGGCCATATCCGATTCAGGAGATATTTAAGTTTGACCACCGTTACCGCTGCTTTAGCGGTATAATCGGTGAAAATGAAGAAACCATGACCCAGGACAGCAAAAATATCATTGTTGGCATGTTTATCAATTATCGTATTGCCGACGCGAAAGAATTCTACCGCAAATTGGAAACAGTCCGCAGCGGTGAAGAAATTATCAATTCGTGGATGCGCGGTTACACGATGGAAACCTTTGGACGATACGATTTTGATGAGTTGATTAACACTGACCCCAAAGAGATGCGACTCGAAAAGATTCAGCAGGAAATCCTTGAAAAACTTCGTGCGCGAGCTGCTCCATACGGGTTAAAAATCAGCAGTGTCGGGATTAAAGCTCTCAACATTCCTGAAGATATTACCAAAAAAGTTTTTGAACGCATGAAGCAGGAACGCAACGTGGTCGCGGCAAAATATTTGGCAGAGGGAAATAAACGGGCCAGACAAATCGAAATTGCTACTGACAGCAAGAAACAGTTTATCCTGACAGAAGCCGAGGCCAAGGCGAAAGAAATCAGAGCTCAAGGGGACGCGGAGGCCGCGCAGTATTACGCGATTTTCAAAGAAAGTCCTGAACTGGCCGCATTTTTGCGAAAACTTGAATCACTGCGGAAAATCATGAACAGTAAAACTACGTTGATTCTTGACACCGACTCTGCGCCATTCGATATTTTTAAGATCAACGCTGAACAATTGACTCAACCCGTCATCAAGAAATAACGGCTGCGCTCCGGAGGAAATCTTATGGACAATCACGTAAACGTAACACCGGAAACGCTTGATAGCAGCGGACAGTATGATTCCGGGTTAAAGTCACTGGTAAAAAGTCTTCAGGTGGCTTTCGTTCTGCTGGTGGTAGTTATTCTCGGGATGCTGATCTATTTTTTTACACTGGGGGGCTATTTCACAGTAAAACCTCAGGAATCGGTAATGGTATTTCGTTTCGGTAAATTTGTTGGCGTTTACGACAAAGGATGGCACTGGTTTTTCCCTTATCCGGTAAACAGTTTTATCCGCTTTAAAACCAACCAGCAAACATTACGGGTGTCGTTTGAAGCTGAGCAGCCCCTGGCGTTGCCAGGTGGAGAAATGCCTAAAGGCGGCCCATTGCAACCCGGTCGTGACGGTTATCTGATTACTGCCGATGCCAACATCGTCCATTCCTCCTGGGTCGTGAATTATGAAATTGCGGATGTTAAAAAGTATTACGACAATTTTCATTGTCCACCGGACCCGCGGGACGACGATACCATATTTACTGACGACACCGGGTTTGTGTTAGGATCCCGCGGCCCGCAAACGTTTTTGCGATCCTTGATGGAGAACGCCGTGATTCGGGTTACCTCGTTAATGCTCATTGACGATATCCTGACTCGCAACCAGGGAGTTTACAAGCGATTGGTGGTTAATCAATTACAGGAATCACTGGATCGGCATGATACCGGTCTGAAAATCAACAACATTGATCTGGTAGCGGTTGCCCCGCCACAAAGCACGGTCGCGGCATTCAATGAAGTTACCAATGCCGGTAATGTCAAATCAGAGTTGATTGATAAAGCCCGTGAGTACCGTGTGCGGGAAGAGAATAATGCCATGTCCATGGAGTCGGAAATTATTGCGTCCGCCGAGACATATAAAATGGAGGTGGTCTCTCAAGTAAGAGCTGAGGCGGTCTATTTTCAACAAATTTTCAAGGAATATAAAAATAACCCCGAAACAGTACTTATGGCCTTGTATAATAATGCGTTGTCCGAAGTGCTGAGTGCGGTTGAACAGAAATACATCCTGAACCGTCGCAAAGACGGCAATCAGGAAGTTCGCATCAAAATAAATCCGGAACTCAAACAGTTGCGTCCGGCGAACCCCGATAACCAAACCAGAGGCAATAAATGACAGCTGTAGCGGCAACAGTGACAGATAAGCATGCCCACGGCAGTGGCGACAATTGCGAGCACCATGCTCCCTCTTGTCCAACTTGTGGTAATGTCAGTGAAGGAACCGGACATGATCGCAGCATGGGACGTCTTTCCCTGGCGTTGATTGGCGGTTTGTTTATTGTAAACTCTTTTATTCTTGCGTGGTTGTTGCCAGAGCAACGCTTTAGTGCGATGTTTAGTGCTATTATCGGCGCTTTTGTATTGGCGTGCCCGATTATTTTCACTGCGATTAAGGACTTGCTTAGGGGCAAGGTTTATATGAATGAGTTAGTCGCGTTGGCAATTTTAGCGGCCATGGCCGGAGGCGACTTTCAGACTGCCGGTATTATTTCCTTTTTCCTGTTGCTGACAATCATTATTGAATCCCGCACCGCATCCGGAGCTCAACGTTCCATTGAAGAACTCATCAAATTAACCCCCCCAAACGCGAGAATGCTGGTAGACGGCAAGGAGGTTGAGGTTGATGCGCGCGACCTGAAAGTCGGAGATGTTATCCGGGTACGACCCGGGGAAAATTTTCCTGTGGACGGTCAAATTATCTCAGGGGAAAGCACCGTTAACCAGGCATCAATTACCGGCGAGTCATTTCCGGTAGACAAAACCACTGAAGACGATGTTTTTGCCGGCACTCAGAACCTCACCGGCGGGATCGAAATTAGGGTTACCCGCGTGGGAGAAGACACAACATTGGGGAAAGTCAAAGAGATGATTCTTGCAGCTGAAGGTTCGCGCACACCGATTGTTCGTATAATCGATCGCTATGCCGGTTATTATACGCCGACAGTGCTGATGTTGGCTGGCGTTACCTGGTGGTTTACCCAGGATATGTCCCGGGTGATTACATTGATGGTGATTGCCTGTCCCTGCGCGATTGTGCTATCAACTCCGACGGCAGTAGTAGCGGCGGTGGCGGCGGCGGCACGACTTGGTATATTTATCAAAAATGTGAGTCACCTTGAGTTGGCGGCGAAGGTTCGCGCTTTTGTTTTTGACAAAACAGGCACATTGACCGACGGTATTTTGTCGGTCGTCAAATTAAATCCGCGTGAAAACGTTGTCTCTGCGGCGGAACTGTTGAAAATGGCGGCTTCGGCGGAGAGTAATAGTAATCATCCAACCGCAGTTGCGCTTCAGAAGTTAGCACAAGAAGCAGAAATTCAGTTGGACACCACCACCGATTTCAAAGAAATTCATGGCAAGGGCGTAGAGGCAATTGTCAGCGGGAAAAAGTGTTATGTTGGACGCGCCGCCTGGTTGGAATCGTTAAAAATTCCAATCGTTCATAAAGAGGACGATGAGTCTCACGGCATGAGTGTGGTCTATGTTGCCACCGACAATCAGTTGCTGGGATGGATTGGATTCAGAGATAAACTTCGCAAGGAGGCGGCAAAAATCATTACGGACTTGAAAACATTGGGAGTCAGGCATTGTGCCATGGTGACCGGTGATCGACGCTCTGTAGCAGAAACCGTGGCCGCTAAGCTTCAGATTGATGAATTCCGTAGCGAATGCCTCCCCGAAACCAAAGTGGAGTATGTTGAGAGTATAAAAAAATCATCGCGGGTGGCGGTGGTCGGTGACGGGGTCAACGATGCTCCGGCTTTAGCTGCCGGTGATTTGGGGATAGCAATGGGCGCCATCGGCAGCGATATTGCCATTAACAGCGCTTCCATCGCTCTCATGACTAATGATTTGAGGAGAATCCCCATGCTGGTATATTTGTCGCGCAAATCGAGAATTGTCATCAATCAGAATCTGTTTTTTGGTATGCTGTTTGTTTTCGGCGGCATGGTGCTGTCGGTTTTCGGCTGGATGACTCCGGTTTGGGCGGCGGTGCTCCATACCCTGAGTACATTGTTGATTATTTTCAACAGTGCGCGTCTGGTTCGTACCGGTGAAGAGTTGACTCTGGAAGACAACGTCGCCAACCCTGAAAAATGAGGATATTTAGATTATGGACGAATTTAACAACCCAGTGATCAATGCCGTGGGTCTGACAAAAACGTTTCGTGATTTCTGGGGACGTCCAAAGGCGAAAGCGGTAAGTGATATCGACTTCAGGATTAATGAAGGGGAGGTGGTCGGCTTGCTTGGGCCGAACGGTTCCGGTAAATCCACCGCAGTGAAAATGATTCTCGGCCTACTCTATCCCACTGCCGGTACCCTGTCGGTTTTTGGCAAATCTTCGCGCGCGGTGGAAACCAAGAAAATGATTGGTTATTTGCCTGAGGAATCCTACCTGTATAAGTACCTTGATGCCATGGAAACACTGGACTTCTTCGGCGCTTTATTTAATTTGTCCAGAGTCGAACGTCGGCAACGTGCTGAACAGCTTTTGGAAATGGTGGGATTAACGCATGCGCGACACCGTCAGGTCGGGGAGTTTTCCAAAGGGATGGCGCGGCGTATCGGTCTGGCCCAGGCAATGATTAATGACCCCTCGTTGTTGATTCTTGATGAGCCAACGTCCGGGCTGGATCCGTTGGGGTGTAAAGAGGTCAAGGATTTAGTGCAGTTGCTGAAAAAACGAGGTAAAACCGTTTTAATTACCAGCCATTTGTTAAGTGATGTCGAAGATATCTGCGACCGGGTTATTATTCTTTATGGCGGAAAAATACGGGCAGAGGGCACGATTAATCAGTTGCTCACAGTAACTGAGGCCAACCGTATTGTTACGCCGATGTTGTCGCCTGAAATCATGGACAAAGTGATCAAGATTCTGAAGAACCATCTCAGTGGTGAGGAGTTTAAAATTGATCACCCGCGTCGGACGCTGGAAGAATTTTTTCTGGATGTTATCGATAAGGCAAAGGCGGAAAGTATTGAAACCGCCGGAGTTGTCAGTGGTGGTCGCATTGCCGACTATCTAAAGCCAGAAGATAAATCATCGGCGATACTTGCTGAACTGACTGAGGAAGAGACACCACCACCACCCGATGACGCGGAGTTTGAACCTGAAGAAACACAGGCAGAAATCGAAGAGGTAGATCAAACACTTAGCGAATTAACCTCCGAAAATAAATCCGTGGATACAATACCCGAGCCGACTACTCCGACGGAGCAGGAACAACTCTCGCATGCCGATGAGAAACTCAAAGATTTGCTTGGTGGCAAATAACCGGATGACATGAATATATTATGAAAGCATTCACGGCAATCGTCAAATTAACCTTCAGGAATGCGCTCCGTTCCCATATTTTCCAATTGCTGCTGTTTGTGTTGTTGCTATGCATTGTATTCATTCCCAACGCCATAACTGGCGATGGTACGGCACACGGCTATATCCGGATATCTCTCAAATACAGCGTGGCGGCAGTAGCATTTATCCTGTCTTTGTCCGCCGTCTGGCTTGGTTGTTATACGATGAGTCGTGATATTGAGAGTTATCAGCTCCATATGATTATTTCGAAACCAGTCTCACGTGTAACTATATGGTTGTCAAAATGGTTTAGTATCTGCCTTATTCATTTATTGCTATTGGCTGTGGCATCAACGGTGGTTTACTTTGCCGTCGTCTGGCAATTTTACCGGCAACCATTTACTCCTGAAGAAAAAGAAAAAATTGAAAATGAGGTCATGGTTGGACGTCGGGTGTTCATGCCTGAATTTCCGGATGTACAAGCAGAAGCGCAAAAGCGACTGAGAGAAAAAATTACTCAATTACAGGCTCAGGGTAAAAATATTGATACTTCTGCCGCAGCTCAGGAAAAAATGCTCAAGGAGCTGCATAAACAGGTTATTATGGAACGGTCGGAGATACTGCCGGGCAAGCAGCATATTTGGCAATATCAGGGTCTTCCGTCAAACCACAAGGAGCCGCTGTACCTGCGCTATCGAATATATGTCAACAAAGTTTCCAGCGAGGCACAGCGGATAACTCGCGGTCTGTGGGTGATCGGGGTTCCCCGGCTGATTAATGAAGAGTCAAAAAACGTTTTCGAGCAGAAAAAAGCCAAGGGGTGGGAGCTTTTTTATACGCCTTATACGCAACAGCCACAACAGATTATGTGTGGAGTGTTTCATGAATTCAGCTTGCCGCCGGCAATCATTTCACCGGACGGTACTGCTTTTATTTCTTTTGTTAACCTCGATTCATTGGGTGGGGCGATTTTCGCGCAACCACTGGATGGGCCTAAATTGTTGATTAAAAAGACCGGCTTTGCCGGGAACTATTTTCGGGCGGTTTGCGTAATATTCATGCAGATCGCTATTTTAGCCGGATTAGGATGTGCCGCTGCTTCAATATTTTCCATGCCGATGGCAGTTTTTATGGTAGTTTCTTATTTGTTGTTCGGCAGTTTTGCTAAATTTATGGTAGGCACCACCTATTTCGGCAGTGCCGCAGACTATGTTGGTTATTATGTCGGCAAATTGCTATTATTGATTATCATCCCCATTCAGGACTTCGAAGTCACAGGCTTTGTTGCCAGTGGTGAACTCATTGAATTGGCGGTGATTGGAAAGCTGCTACTGATTTATTTCGTTTACCGCGCTTTGCCGTTGTTCCTGCTTGGCATCTGGCTTTACCGACGACGCGAGATGGGATTGGTTATAAGGAAATAAATTATGAGTAGTTTCAAAACAATTGTTTTGTTTTTTTCCGTAATACTGATATCTGCGGTTTTACTGTTCGGTATTCGTCAGACTGCCTACCAACTTGATTCAATGGTTGCAGAACACAATCTACGGTTTACGGGTCAAATCAACAATGCTCCGCCTCTAGTGGTGTTTACAACGGTGGCTTTGGGTAGTTTTCGCGGTTTGCTGGCCGATTTTTTATGGTTTCGCGCAGCATCTTTGCAGGATAAGGGAAACTACTACGAGATGGTACAACTGGCTAACTGGATCACCAAGCTACAACCGCATTTTTCCGGCGCGACTGCTTATCTTGCCTGGAATATGGCCTATAATATTTCGGTAACCTGCTCATCCCCTGCTGATCGCTGGCGATGGGTTCAGGCCGGAATAGAACTGTTGCGTGATGAGGCGCTGGTTTACAATCCGGAAGATGCTTCGCTCTATAAAGAGCTCGGCTGGATTTTTCAGCATAAGCTCGGCAATATTCTGGATGATGCCCACCTCTACTATAAGAATATGTTGGCGATACGAGTGATGGAAGTCATCGGGGCCAAACCGGATTGGTCGAAGATGGCAGTTGCTCCCATTGGCAAAAACGCATTTATAGAGAAATATCATCCGGAAGATTATCCCCGGCTTCAGGATGTTATGAATAAATCAGGATTTCCCGATTACGATTCGCTTTACCGCGAGTTTAAGAAAGAGTCGAAGTTGCCGGATAATTTTCTGAAAGAATTGAATAGCGAGGCTCTTGCCCGCGAATTTGATATCGCATTCAGAGCTACCTGGTTGAAAGAGAAATTCAAGCTTGACGCTGCTCTGATACATCGTATTAATGAGAAATATGGGGAACTTGATTGGCGGATAGCCGAGTCTCAAGCTATCTACTGGGCCACCAAAGGACTGGAAATGACTCTCGACGGACGTGATTTGTCTTGTGAACGCATGATTACTCAGGCGCTTTTTGCTTCATTTAAAAGTGGACGTTTGTTGATGATTGACGAAGATAAATTTGAATCTATTGTCAGTGTTCCCAACCTGCAGGTAGTTGACGCAGTTAAGCGTACTTATGAAGAAGCGTATCTTGCTAATGAAAAACAGAGCTCATTTCGCTCGGCCATGCTTAATTTCATGCAGGATGCCGTGGTTATTCTCTATAATTACGGTAGTTTTTCCAAAGCGGCAGAATATTATGATATGTTGCGCAAAGAAGAGCCCGGCAAATACCTTCGCCCATTAGAAAATTATGTTATGCGCGCCTGGGCTGAGGATGTGCGTGATGCTTCAGTCAAAAAAGCAACAGATGTTATCAGCGGACTGGTCTACCGCAGCCTCTATTATATGATTTATGGCGATCAGGATGCTGCCTTGGCCAACGAGAGAATTGCCCGTTATATCTATGCAAACTATCAACGCGCCAATGTTGATATTAAACAGCGGGTTGGTTTGGCGCCATATGGCAAGATCAAGGAGGGAGTCGTTAATAATTGTCTCAAAACATTCCCCCCAATGATGGTGGAAATTCTCCGTGCCAAACTCAAGGACGAGGAGCAGCGCAAGGCGGCAGAAGCTGTTCCCGCCGAAAAATAGCCTTTTTCGTTCAGGCAGTAATTATCAAACAGGAAAAAATGGAAGTAGTTTTAAGTCTTGGTGGCAATAAGGGTGATGTTGAGGATATTTTTGCTTTTGCCTTGCGGGAACTCTCGCAAGGCGATCTGAAAATTGACGCAGTATCGAAATTTATTCGCACTACACCGGTAAATTGTTCACCGAATTCCCCTGACTTTTTGAACGCAACGGTTATTGGCGTCTGGGATGGTTCGCCGCAGGCATTGTTGTCACTTTGTCAGAAAATTGAAATTGCTGCCGGGCGTCCCGCCGATCACGGCGTAAACCAGTCCAGGACGCTGGATATTGATATCATTCTGCTGGATGATTTGATTATTAATACCCCGGAGTTGACAATTCCCCATCCGCGAGCTACGAAACGACGTTTTGTCCTCGAACCGTTGGCAGAGATCGCGCCGGAACGACGCTTCCCCGACTGCGGCAAATCTACCGCAGAACTGCTTGCCGAAATCATTATATAACCCACATTACCCACGCCCCAGGCCTGCTGAAGAGGCAGGGTCAAATTGGATGGTTTCCCGTTCTGTCAAAACTTCTGCTGTTAACGGGAGTTTGAAAATAAATTCTCTTTTTTGAGGTGAAATTCTTTTTTTTGCCAGTAATGTCGGGTAGAATGGCTTGCGTTTATTTTCACTTGTGTTATACTTATAGCATGTCGGGCAGTCTAGTAGTTTACCCAATAGATCGGGTAATTACCTCCAATTGATTAAATTTGAGTTTATTATGAAACATGTAGTAAAGTGGATTAAACAGAGGAAAGCTGGCAAAACCTACAGACAGCCATGGATCGGCTATAATTACCGCAATCAAAACGGCACACCTGATTTCAAGCGCTTGATCAGCCTGAAAGACCTCGCCCGGGAGCAGGTTGAGATGATTGATACTGTTCTGCGTGGTGGTGGGGACTTGGCC
>JAGYNC010000044.1 GCA_018400135.1 Victivallaceae bacterium | reverse complement strand
GCGTCTGCGTTCCACGAAGCTGCCGTCCAGCAGTGTCGGCAGCATGCGACGGCATTTTTCAGGGAGCAGTTTTTCATCCAGCGAGGCCAGTGTTTTTTGGGAAAAAAACTGGTGCGCCAGAATGGCGCATTTTTAATTAGTGCCGACGAAAAAGGACTTTTTCGTTCAGGCACTAATTATCAATGAAAGCAACTTGTCGAAACACTGCGCTACGCCATCGGATAGCGCGAACAGTTACAGCGTTTTTAACCTGAAAACTACCTGAGTCTAACATTTTATAAACAATCAAGCGCTAAATTTACTTTGAAACAGAGACAACACAAATTCGCAGGACTGAAAAAAATGATCAAAAACAAGCATAAAAAAGCAATAGTCGATGCTGCCGGGCAAAAAGAAAAATGGCGGGCGGGAATAATGAAAGCCCGTGAAATGCTTTTGGGCAATCTGGCGCTACTGTCGGAATATCCGGCCCAGACATTCCACGAACGGAAACGCGCTGAATTTATTCTCAGTCGTTATGCCGCTATGTCAACCGTCGACCCGACAACCGACCGAATGCATAACGCAATAGGAAGCATCTCCGGCAAAATCGGTAACCGCAACCTTCTGATCTGCACCCACATGGACAACCAGTTCGGTTTGAATATTGACCAGAACATAACCGTCTCCGTCGACCGTGTTCAGGGTGCCGGAGTAGCCGATGACAACCTTGGAATAGCTACCTTGATAACTCTGCCGGATATTTTTCAAAAACTACAGTTAGAATTCGACTGCAACATTATTTTGCTCGGCACCACCCGCTATCACGGACGCGGCGATTTCGAAGGCATCAGAACTTTCCTCAGGAAATACGGCGGCAAAATCGACGCGGCAATCAATCTAACCGGTTTATGCCTTGGTTCCCTCGACTATTTCTGTTCAAGCCGGGTTCGCTGCGACATCCGCTGCGGACTCCAGGAACCGGAAATAGAATCCTCCTGGAACCGGATGTCGGAATCAAACGCCATTCTGGTAGCAAACGAAGTCATCAACAGTCTTAACTCGATCCCTCTTCCGAAAAAACCGAAAACCATCCTGAATATAGGCATGATCTCCGGCGGCGAACGCTACAGTACGGTGAGCCGTGACGCTCTGATAAATCTTGAAATACTCAGCGATGAAAATACCATTACGGATCATTTGTGCGACCAGATCATCGACAACTGCACCGATATCGCCGCCAAAAACGGCGCGGATATCATTTGTGATTTCTTCGGCAGACATAAAGCTTCCGGCCTGAGCAGTTCCCATCCCCTGGTGAAGTGCGCTTTGAAAACAATCAACGAACTCGGCTTCAAGCCCCGTACGGAATACTCCAGCACCCAAATAACCGACTCGCTGGCTCAGGGTATTCCGTCCATATCCATAGGTTTGGCTGAAGGAACGGGCGGCAGCACAAGTCGCAGTTTTATTGAACTGGACAGCCTCGAACAGGGATTGCTTCAACTTATAATGCTAATCAGCAAGATTGACAAAATAACGGAATTTGACAAATGAATAAATTACAGCAATGGTTGAAATCAAGAACTTTTCATTATTCCGATTTCACGGATATTGAAAATCTGGTCAAAATAAAACAAAGCAAAGGCCTGAAAATAAGTCTCTGCTTCCCGACCTTGAACGAAGAAAAAACTATCGGTAAATCAGTTATCATAATGAAATCCGAACTGATGGACCGCTATCCACTACTTGACGAAATCGCCGTCATAGACTCAGGTTCGAACGATAAAACCTTGGAAATCGCGGCGAAATTCGGTGCCGATACCTATCTGGCTTCCGACTATCTCAAAGGAGAGGGCATATGCTACGGCAAAGGCGAAAACCTCTGGAAAGCGCTTTATCTGCTGAAAGGCGATATTATTGTTTATGTTGATGCCGACATCAGCAACATACACCCCCGCTTCGCTTACGGCCTGCTCGGCCCCTTGCTTATGAAACCAGACATTAAATTCGTCAAAGCATTTTATAATCGCCCGTTCAAAAGCGCCAACAACCTCGCTTTAGCAGGCGGCGGAAGGGTTACGGAAATACTCATAAGACCTTTGTTCTCCCAGTTTTTTCCAGAACTGACCGGCATCATTCAGCCGCTTTCCGGTGAATACGCCGGTTATCGCGAAATACTCACCGAAATCAATTTTCCCATCGGTTACGGAGTGGAAACCGGTATGCTTATCGATCTGCATCAGAAATATGGACTTGACGCTATCGCCCAGACCAACCTCGACTTGAGGATCCACCGCAATCAAGAGGTCTCATCCCTCGGCAAAATGTCGTTCGGGATTCTTCAGACATTCTGGAACCGTTTGGCGAAATATAAAGAACAGCCGCTTTTGACTCCCGATTCTCTGACTCTGCGCCAAATGACTTCCGACAAAGAGAATTACAACCTTATTCAGCATGATATAAAAGAAAAAGAACGTCAGCCTATGAGTAAAGTAAAAGAATATCAGAAGCTGATAGAAGAGCTGGAAAAAAACGGCAATCATCGGAAACAAGTATGAAAATAGCAATATTACACTATCATCTTAATCCGGGTGGAGTTACCAGAATCATCGAAATGCAGTTGGCCGCGCTCACGGCACGGAAAGAAATCACTGAGATACAAATCCTTTCGGGAACGCAAAACAGCAGCATAGAAATACCCGCCAATGCGAAACACATCTTTAACCCGGATTTGAACTATTTGGACAGCAACAACTTAAGCGAAAGGGACGTTGCCATTAAGCACAATCGCTTAATAGATTTTTTTCTGGATGTAACAAGCGCTGACACTATCATCCATGCCCATAACATAAATCTCGGCAAAAACCCCGTCCTGACAGCAGCTCTGAGCAGTCTCGTCGCAAGCGGACGTAAAATGGTCAACCATGTCCATGATTTTGCCGAAGACCGTCCCGCCAATATCACGGCACTGGAAAACCTGATCGAAAAACATTTCGGACGTTATCTTGACGATATGCTCTACCCGGCACGGGAAAACTGTCATTACGCCGTACTGAACTCTTCGTATGTAGAACGCCTGACGCAACTGTCAGTTCCCGCGAACCGCATAAGCCTGCTGCCCAATCCGGTCTCAGTTGAAATAATAGTCGACGAAAACCGGAAAGTGGAAGCAAGAACAAAACTCCATAAGCTCCTGAAAACAAGCCGGGAATTGCCGAATTACGTTTATCCGGTACGCGGCATCAGGCGAAAAAATCTTGGCGAATTCATTCTGCTGGCCTCACTGTTCAAAGACAGAGCTAACTGGATAACTACCCTGCCCCCACTTAATCCAGTCGAAAAAGTCGAATATGATAAGTGGAAGCAATTCTGCGCCCAGGAACAGATTCCGGTAATCTTTGAAGCCGGGGAACTATGCGGCTTTAAAGATATTATGAGTACAGCAAAACGTGCCGTTACAACCAGTATACGCGAGGGTTTCGGCATGGCCTTCCTGGAAGCGTGGCTTTTCGGGATACCGGTAGTCGGGCGCGACCTGCCAGTAACCAGAGATTTCAGGAAAGCTGGAATAACATTCAACGGCCTTTACGAACGCCTCGCGGTGGATGGGACGAAGGATTTCGCCTTCCTGAACCAGCAACAACAGATGACGTTCATAAAGGAATTGTCCAAAAATCCGGCGACACGTTATAAATTTATTTCCGCCAATCCCCGACTACAACAAGTTTTTGCGGATTTCAGTCAAAAACTGATCGATAAAAATCGTAAAATTATACAAAAACAATACTCAGTAGAAAATTATGGGAAAAAATTACTTGAAATCTATAAAATATTTATTTGACAGTCAGCGGGAATTATTACCCATACCGCCTCGTAAAACTTTGAATTTTGCGAAAAACGACAATATTAAATGCGTCGTTTTCGATATCTACGGAACCCTGCTGGTATCCAGTTCCGGGGATATAGACAAATTGGAACTAGCACCAGCATGCGTTCTGGAAGCATTTTCCCGGTGCGGCATCAAAATTATTTCTCCGGAACCGGATGAAGTCGCCCGCGACATAATAAACAGCTATAAACAGAACATCAAAACCTTTTGTGAATACGCGAAGAAAAATAATATTGAAAACCCTGAAATAGATGTCCGTCAAGTTTGGGAGATGCTGCTTCAGAAGCTCTATCATGAAAAACTCATTGATAAACCCTGGAAAAACGAAGGGAAAACGCTCGCGGTCCACTTTGAAACCATGAGCAACCCGGTTTATCCAATGCCGTTTATGAAAGAAATTATCCTTTATCTCAGTGAACGTGCAATACCTCTCGGTATCGTCTCGAACGCTCAATTCTATACCCCGATAATCATGAATTATTTTATCAGGGGGAAAGTCCGGGATACTGAAAAAATCGAGCATTTCGACAATGACCTGAGCATATTCTCGTATAAGGAGAAACTCGGAAAGCCGGACATCAGACTTTTTGAAAAAGTTTTAAGCGCTTGCGGTAATAAATACGGTTTTGCGAATAATGAAATCCTCTTTGTCGGTAATGATATGCTCAAGGATATTTATCCGGCTCGAAAACTGGGCATGCGCACCGCTCTTTTTGCCGGAGATTCCCGTTCCCTGCGCCTGCGCCATGAAATTCCGGAATTGCAACATACAGAACCTGATTATACGATAGACTCATTGAAACAAATAACGGAAATAGTCTCATGAACGTATCACATTTGAACATCGGTATGCTGCATTCGCTTATCGGAAAAAACGACGGGGTATCCATCGTTATCGACCAGTCGGTAGAAGCCATGGTCAAATACATGGGAATACCGCTGGGTAATATTTACTATCTGGCAGCACATTCATCCCCTCGCTTCAACGTGGAAACCAACGACATTTTCTGGCACAAAAGCCCGTTGCATAAACGTATTCTGAAGCACTTTTGCGCTCCTCCTCCTCGTTGGCTTGAAGGTGAAATAGTAGAAAACGCCATGATCGCCAAACAAGTAATAAGCAATTTTATAGAAAGAAATCAAATCGATCTTTTAATAGCTCACAACACCTCGCATCCATATAACTTCATAACCGCCGTAGGACTTGGACTCTATTTAGAAGAACGCATTACAAAAAGATATATCTGGCCCAAAGTACTCGCATGGTGGCATGATTCATACTTTGAACGCCAAAAATTTGCCAACCCTAACAAAGTTATAAAAAAGTATCTTGGACATCTACCCGGACAGAATAACAACGGTATCGTTTTTATAAATAAGGAACAGGTTGAAATCGCGCAAAAATATTTCGAGAGTTTCGACAAGCCAGAACTGAACGAATACTTTCACAAGCACACCCGCGTCATCCCGAATACCTGCAGCATCGACTGGGACTGGAGAAAACAGGACTGGGACAGTTCCCGGAATGTAGTTCCACCACAGGAACACTATAATGATACTTTCTTCGACGATATCGGATTAACAAAAAAACTGAAGCAAATGGGTTCAACTATTAACAATGCCGTCATCCTGCTTCAGCATACACGAATCGTGCCCCGCAAAAAAATAGAAACGGCTATCGACTTCGGATTTAAACTGTCCGCCAAATTCAAGAACGAAAAATGTATTGTTCTACTGGTTTCCGGGTACTCCGGCGACGAACAGTTTGAATACAAAAAATTCCTGCAACAGTATTTCAAAAAAAAATTAAGCACGGCACCGGAAATCAGAATTATTCTGATTTTTGGCGAAAAACATATTCTCTCCAACCGCGATATAATTGTGGATCATAAATTCTACAAATTTTCCGAAATCCCGGCGATCGTGGCGCGACACGGCGGGATCGGCACCTATTTCAGCGAAATCGAAGGGTTTGGCAACAACCTGCTGGAAATGATGAGCTGGGGTCTGCCGTCTGTAATTAATCGTTACCCGGTATATCAAAACAGTATCGAGCAGTACGGTTTTGAATTGCCGTCTATCACCGACGGAGTCCTGACTGATAAGGTTGTCGATGAAGCATACGAACTTCTGACCAAACCGCAGAAGCGCAATGCCCAAGTACACCATAACTTAAAAATCCTCGACTCGCGCCTGAGCCATCGGATGATGGCACAAAAAATAGAGACATTGATCGAAAATATTTTCTTCAGGAGATAGTTTCCATGGAAATCGCGGATATTTTGGCCGGGCTGTACGGTGATAAAACCGCCGCCGAATATAACCGGAAACTCCAAAATAAAATAAATTGTTTCAAAAAGAAGCATCCGGCCGAAAATATCGGCGAATTTAATGAAACGGATGCCGTTCTAATCACTTACGGCGACATGACGGAAAACACGGCTTCTGGAAATCCTTTGCGGACTCTTGATGGTTTTCTGCGTGAATATGCTGCAGATATTATTTCCACGGTTCATATCCTGCCTTTCTTTCCTTATTCGTCCGATGACGGCTTTTCCGTAACCGGCTACCGCAAGGTAAATCCTGCTCTTGGAGACTGGAACGATGTGGAAGTGTTCAGGGATAATTTCAACCTGGCTTTTGATGCTGTTTTCAACCATATATCGCAAAAACACAAGTGGTTTCAGGAATTTCTGAACAATGATGCCAAATACACTGGCTGGTTGATAGAGCCCGATGCAAATTTTGATTTTTCACAGGTTTTCCGTCCCCGCGCCTTGCCACTCCTTCACAATTATGAAGACGTCAACGGTAAAATCCACCGCATCTGGACGACTTTCAGCAAAGATCAGGTCGATTTGAATTTCAAATCCCCGGAACTCTTGATAGAACTGATTGATATTCTGTTGCTTTACCTTGAAAAAGGCGCACGGATCATCCGGCTGGACGCGATTGCTTTCTGCTGGAAAGAATCCGGCACCAAATGCCTGCATCAACCACAGTCACACCTGATTGTGAAGCTTTTCCGCAGAATAGCCAAAGAAGTTATGCCCGGCACCCTGATCCTCACAGAAACCAATGTCCCGCATAAAGAAAATATTTCGTATTTCGATAATGGGGACGAAGCCGATATGGTTTATCAGTTTCCACTACCACCGCTGACTGCCCACGCAATACTCCGTAATGACGCGACGGCTTTGAGCACTTGGGCCGCAGGTTTGGAGGAGCCGCCGGAGAATTGTACATTCTTCAACTTTCTCGCTTCTCATGACGGCATCGGAGTCCGCCCGTTAATCGGCTTGGTTTCCGAACACGAATTGTCCTTTCTGGCTGGTGAGTGTTTGCGCAAAGGCGGTAATGTTGGTTACAGGAACAATTCCGACGGCTCGCAAAGCCCGTACGAACTGAACATAAATTATTACAGTCTGCTCCAGGAGCCTGGTGAAGTTCTGGAACTGACTATCCGCAAATTTATTTTATCGCAGGCCATAATGCTGTCCATGCCCGGCGTGCCGGGGATTTATTTTCACAGCCTTTTCGGTTCTGTAAACCGTATAGAAAACCTGACGCAAAAGAGCGAAAGTCGCACTATCAACCGGGAAAAAATTCCCGCTGACATTTTAAGAGAGGAACTGAATACATCCGGTTCCCGCCGACAACTGATTTACGAAGAATATCGCAAACTCCTGCTTATAAGAAAACGTTGTCCGGCTTTTCACCCGAAATCAGGTTTTGCAATCCTAAAACTTCTGCCGGAAACATTCGTCATCATAAGAGGCGAACGGCAGAAAAAAGTCGTCTTGGCAATTTTCAATGTCAGCGACACTACCGTCGAAGTTTCCGTCAAGGATTCGTCTATCCCGAAACAGATGAATTCCCTGACAAAAAACAAAACCATCACATCCAGTAAGATAGTATTGAAACCTTTCGAATTCGACTGGCTCTCCTGAACAAATAATCGCTCGGCCAATTCCAATTTGTCGGGACGTTATCGAGATCGCTTGCGGAATCGCGTATTTGCAAGCCAAACAACTGCGTTTTTAGGATTATTGTTATTCATATTCCCGTCTGCTTGTCCCCGTATATTTCGAGAAAATCGGCGAATAGCTTGTGAACCGTGACTTGTTTTCTGAATTTGGCGATCAACGCTGAAAAATCGCCGTTGTTCCGATTTCCGTAGTTTCTCAAGAATCCGAAAAATTCAGGAAAGAGGACATTGGAGGCAAAGCTGTCGTTCTCCCGAAGCATCCTGGTATCGTCGGCGATTATCGCGGAGCGGCCTCAATGACATTATCCCAAAGCAGTTCCGCGGCACCCGGCGCTGCTTCTCCGGCAATCTGATTTTCGTTTTGCGCGAATGCCAGAATCCCCAGGGTTGTGCCATTGACATCAAGAAAACGCGGCGATTCCGCTTCCGTCCGGTTCAATCCGGCACCGACATAGCGGATATTTTCGGTCTGGAAAGTCTGTAGCGTTTTCCGCAATGCGTCCGGCCCCGCATCCAGAATATGATTGTTGGCCATCGAGTAGACGGAGAAAGGGGCGGCCTGGTGAAATTTCATAAAAACATCCCGGTCGCCGCGGACACCTGGATCGGCGACTTCGGATGCGTCGGCCAGACCTATTTCCAGATTGGCGATGCTGACATCGGCTGCAATCAACCGGTTGATGTTGTCGGCCAGCGTTTTGCCGCCGGTTTCACCGATAACCTCCGCGACCGGCGGCAGAATACTATAGTCTCCAGCCGCGCTTAGTGTCCAGCGGTTCTTCAACCCGGCTTTCGCTTCAAAGGCAAGCATTCCGGTTGCGAACAATGCTTCAAGATTGAATTTTTCCATGTTTTCTCCAATGTCACGATATATCTAGCGGCATTTACTGAAAAACGCTGTCTGGATAGCGCCAGGAGTGATCATCGATACTTTGATCACCCCACTTGTTGCCGAAGCAGCGGCAGGCATCGTGCATCAATCGCCATAGATCATTGCCGCTCATATCCTGTTCCAACGCCTTGACCGCGGGGTCCCGATCAGAAACGTTCAACTTAAACGGCCCTGGCAGTTTGAACGGTTCGATCGAGTGACGTTTTTCCAAACCGGCGTAAACTTTTTCTGTAATCAGTTCGCAAGCCCGCGCCGGGATCAAGGAACAAGCGTTCTGAGCCGCCAGACCATATTTGACTACGGCAGTCTCGCAATCGGGAATCTTTTCGCCGACTTCCGCCGCGATCTTGTCATCCCCCGAAACCGTTACCAGCGGCACTCCCTTCTCGCCAGCCAATGCCGCAAACATGGTGCATTCACTGAGTTTCAGTTCACTGCCGTTTCCAAGTGTAACGTGCCAACAGGAATGCGGACATACCGCGCCGGGTGTACCGGCCATCGCGTGCATCCCGATACCAATAGCCGCGTCAAAACTTTCATCCAATAACGGCAGCCAGGACGGAAAATAGCCGCTCCGGCCATGAATAATCCGGCAGTTCGGGTCAAGTTCTTCAAACAGGATATTATAGGCACAGCCGTGGTTGTCATTAACGTAAATCTCATCGGCTCCGCACTCCCGGCAAGCCCTCACTGCGGCATTGACTTCGTTGGTCAACAACCGATTCATCCTTTCCAGATGCTTGAGATTAACCGACAAATTACTGTTTGATGCGTAAAACACCCAGCCAGCAATACCCTCAATGTCAGTATTGATGTAAACTTTCATGCTATTGCTCTTTTGTTCTGTATAAGTTAAGGCGCGTTGCCCCGATTATCACAAATTTATTTTGCGTTATTTCGCGTTCATTCGCGGTTAAACACTCTTCTTTCTTCCTACACACCAAAGCTCGCGTTAATATATTTTGCCCAGCCCTCTTTTGACCGGGGCATCGCGGTAGGACTTCATTGCTTCGGCCATTTTTTCACTGATTTCCTGAATGCGGTATTCGCCAGCAGGATGGGTAGATAAATATTGCGTAATCCGTTCACTGCTTCCACTCTGTCCAAACTTTTTCCAGAAAGTAACTGCCGCGTTAGGATCATATCCAGCCTTTGCCATAAACAACAATCCAAGGTAATCCGCTTCGTATTCCTGAGAACGACTGTAAGGCAAAATCATTGCGGTTGCAGCCGTGATACCGTATATCTGCTGCCACGCGGGATTTCCTTGTGTGGTGGCGCTTACCGTAGCCGCGCCAAGCTCGTAAAAAGCTTGATGACTCATCCTTTCACCGCCGTGTCGGGCAATCGCGTGTGCAATCTCATGTCCCACCACTGCCGCCAACTCCGCGTCGTTAGCCGCGTAACTAAATAATCCGGTAAAAACTCCCACCTTGCCGCCGGGCAGACAAAAAGCGTTGGCGGTTTCAGACGAAAACAGTTTAAACTCCCACTTATATTCCGGCTTGTCAACAACAGCCGCGATATTAGCACCAACCCGTTGTAAGGCCGCGTTTAATTCAGGGTTAGAATCAATTTTTTCCTGATTCAATAACTCGCGCCAGGCATTTTCGCCAATCTTCATTTCTTCAGTTTCACTGGTCAGTAGCAACTGACTGCGTCCGGAATGCGGAACCGTAGCGCAGGCGCCCAGCAACAAACTCAGACAAAGTGATAAAATCAGTGTCTTGCAACACCTATAGAGCGATGGTAATGAAAATTTCTGAATCATGATTTGTCCTGAAATATTAAGTTGAGCCGTGAGAAATTAAGCGGTTGACGGTAAGAATAGCATGTCAATTGTTATTTTGCCAAACTCTTTAATCCGTAAATCAATAATGTTGGGCTGATTGGAAAGTCTCACTCTTTCCGATGCGTAATACCGCCTTCCCCGGAGGGTCGTGCTCCTGCGCGACCGCGAATTCCGGTCGGACGTGGAAGTACGCCGACCGGAACAATTTTCCTTAATTTTCCAGTGGCTTGTGGCAGAACCACCAGTCGTAGCCTTCGTATTCCTTCATCCGCTTCGCGGCATCACGCTCGTTGGTTGGAGGCGGCACGATAACCCGGTCGCCTATCAGTTCGTTTTCAGGCCAGCCTGCCGGAATCGCCCCTTGCTGATCCGATACCTGCAACGCTTTGACCGCGCGTACAACTTCGTCCATATTGCGACCGATTTCCTGCGGATAATACATAATCAGGCGAACAATACCTTCCGGATCCACAATAAATACAGCACGTACCGTATTGGAGCCTTTGCCCGGATGCAGCATTCCCAGTTTGGACGCAATCGCATCGTTGGCGGCCACAATCGGAAATTTAATCTCGATGCCCAGTTCAGATTTGATCCACTCAACCCATTTGATATGAGAAAATATCTGGTCAACGGACATCCCGATTAATTTGCAGTTAAGCGCTTCAAACGCTTCGTAGCGTTTCTGGAAAGCAACGAATTCGGTGGTGCAGACCGGAGTAAAATCAGCCGGATGACTGAAGAAGACAAACCACTTTCCCTCGAGATCGCCGGGAATATTCATCGGCCCATGGGTGGTTTTAACCCGCAATTCGGGAAACGCATCCCCCAACAACGGCATTCCAGCTTTGGCTTCTTCCATTTCAACTTCTCCTTGTAATCTGCCGTTTAACAACTATCACCTCGGATTGTCAGCTAACGGCAATGCTGGCAACAAGGCGCAAATAAGAATAATTCCTATTTACTTAACAATATCGTCAAATCATAGAAAAACAAATCATTTATTTACAGCTTGCTTAATGCCTCACTCTTTCCTTTGGTTCGGCCCACCCAAAGAGTGAGGCATTACCAACATTCGGTATTGACTGGGAGAGATGCCGCTCATACGCTTGAAAAACCTCGAAAGCGTGTAGATGTCGTTGAAATGCATCATCTTGGCGATTTGAGTCAATTTCATATTGGAATACTTTAAATGTTTTTTGATTATCTCAAAACATTCACGATCAATAAAAGCTTTGGCGGGAATACCCTTTTCCTGTTTTATATGGCGCTTTAAAAAGCTTGCGCTGCAGTTGAAGTGTTCTGCGGCAGACTGGACATTTACCTTCTTACCATGGCAACTTACATATTCGCGCAGCTCACGCACAATATGAGACTCCGATACCAAATCCTGAGGTTGATACGCGTAACAATAATGTATAATGCTGCCTAAAATGTATTCAAGCGCTATTTGACGTTCAGCAGGCAAAGAGAAAGTTTTTTTATTTTCATTAAGCAAATTTACCAGTGTTGAACATATATGTCTTGAAAAATCACTGTCAGATATTATTGTCGCACGCAGGTCGGCTGGGGTATTGTCAAAATCATACTTGAATGAAAATACTTCCGCATTTAAACCATGTTTTTTACTGAAAGCATGATTGTTTTCAGGCGGCACCACTAAGATAGTACTGTCTCCAAGGGTAAATACCTCGCCGTCAATTGCGGTCGCAATTTCTCCAGCTACAACAACCTCTATCTGCCAGAACGGATGCTTGTGAGGAATAGCCGACGCGCTGTCGCTGATAAACCAGCTCCAGTAAAGCAGCCGGGGACAAATGACATCAAGGGTTAAATTATTTTTCATAAAGCCGAAAATGCTAAATTATTTGACTAAAATGCTATTTACTTTCGGGACAAGATAATGTATAATAGCCGTAAATGCAAATTAACCCATTACAAGAAACATAAAAAGTAATCGCTCACTCTTTGGGTTGGGGTCGAGGCTACGACACCCGAGAAAGAACGTGTAGTATTGACCCCGTCCCAAAGGAAAGAGTGAGGCATTACCATAAAAACCAATGGAACAGCAAAAGTTATGAAAAGATTGGAAGCAGTTATTACCGGAACCGGGGAAGTTATGGCAAGAAAAGCAGAGTTGCCGGAACTGAAAAAAAACGAAGTGAGAATTAAAGTCGATTCTTCACTTATCAGTCCGGGAACTGAAATTGCCGGAGTAAAAAATAAACGCGAAAATCCGGATCCGAAGGCTGAACCAGGCGTATTCGGCTACGCCAATGCCGGCGAAATCATTGAAATAGCCGGGGAACATAAGGGTTTGGAAGTCGGGATGCGGGTGGCGGCTATGGGCGGAGTCGGCGCGCATCACGCCAATTACGCCAATGTACCGGTAAATATGGTGGTGCCGATTCCCGATAATGTCGCTTTTCCCCAGGCTGCTTACGCCTGTCTTGGCGCAACTTCCCTACAGGCAGTTCGCCGCGCCGACATCAAGCTGGGCGAATACGGCATGGTGCTCGGACAAGGCATCGTTGGCAACCTCGCGGCTCAATTGAGCCGGATAAACGGTGCCCGCGTAATCGGGTGGGAAGCTTTTGAATCCAGAATCACCATCGCGAAACAATGCGGCATAGAAAATATCGTCAACTTCCGCAGCGCCGATCCAGTCGCGATCAGCAAAGAATTCGCCACACCCTACTGTATGGATTTCGCGATTATGGCTTTCGGAGGCCCGGCGACCGAAGCGTTCAACTCCGTCAAAGAATGCATGAAGGTATCGCAGGACGGCCATATCATGGGCAATGTCGTTCTTGTCGGGGGCTGTCTGGTGGAAGTCGGCGGCGGCGCGCATACCGGAAACCTCAATATCAAAATAGCTTCCAGAACCGGCCCGGGTTACAAAGATCTGGAATACGAATACGGCAAAGATTATCCGAACGCGTTTGTTCAGTTTACCACTCAACGCAATCTCCGTGAAATTATCACTCTGATTTCAGAACAGCGACTGCTGGTTGACCCGATGACGACCCACACCATGCCGCTCGAAGATGTCGGCAAGGCCGCCGATCTGTTGATCGAGCACCCGGATCAGGCCATGGGTATTGTGCTGAAAATGTCGCATTAAATAAATTACGGCAAAGGTTGATTATGGCATTTAAACTTGGACTCGTCGGATTATGTACATCACACCCCTATGCCTGGGTGCCAATCATCAGGAAAATGACCGAATCCGGAACCGTGGACGTGGAAATAGTCTGCGCCTGGGATTCCGGTGAAACCAGGCCGGAAGGATTTGCCGCGGAATTCTGCAAAGAATTCAATATTCCCGCATCAGTCGATAAACTCGACGATATGGTAGATATGGTTGACGGCATAATCCTGCACACCACCAACTGGGATAAGCATATCGAACAGGCCCGTCCCTTTATCGAAGCGGATAAGGCGGTATTAGTCGACAAGCCGATTGTCGGCAACCTCCGGGATGCCAACATCTTTCTTGATTGGATGCGGGAAGGAAAACGCGTTACCGGCGGCTCTTGTCTCCGTTTTTGCCAGGAAGTACAGGAATTCCTGGCGAAACCTGTCGCGGAACGCGGCACAGTACACTCCGTCTACGCCGCCATCGGCGTGGATGATTTCAACTACGGTATTCATGCCTACTCGATCGTCTGCGGACTGCTGGGACCGGGCGTACAGTCGGCACGCTTTCTCGGTGCCGGCAAACAAAAACAGCTAATACTGAGCTGGGACAATGGCCGCGTCGCGTTGCTGACCATCGGCAAATCCGCCTGGCTGCCGTTCAATATCACCGCAGTAACGGATAAAAATGTCTATCAGATAGCGGTCGACAACTCCCGTATTTATCGCAGTCTGCTCGAAGCTGAATTGCCATATCTGTGCGGAAAGAGTGATGAACAACCATTGAGTTCCGAGTTCATTCTCGAACCCGAACGGGCGGCGCTGGCGGCACGGCAGTCGT
>JAGYNC010000043.1 GCA_018400135.1 Victivallaceae bacterium | reverse complement strand
GGCGTAAGGCTACCCCTGCGACTACTTGGGGGGAGGTGGAAATGAAGAATGCGAGGAGAAGAGAACCACTAATCTTCACTAATCCTACACTAATGGGGAGGGAATCGGAATTTTCTCACGCATTCGTGCAGATTAGTGTAATTCGCACAGGCAGGCGCAGACAGGTGGCTAAAACTCTCCCATCCTCCAACAATTCCCACATGTTCTATATGGTTATCCTCTCTCCTCATTCTTCATTCTGCATTAGTAATTTTTCATTTTTCTCAGTGTTTTTCACTGTTAGGAAGATTTAGATTACGACAACCGCTGCACTGACAACGACAATGATAGCGGTCGCGCGAGAACACGCCCCTCCGGGGAGGAACGGTTCCGACAGAGCGGAACCCTCCGCCGCGCCAGAGACGCGGGAATCATACGGGCGAAGCCCGTGGAGGGACGGCCTCCGGGTCGTCCGGAAAAACAGCGCCAGAGGGGGTATCACACAAAGGCCCAAAGAGTGAGCGATTGCGAATTGACACGACTTTGCCTACGCATTGAGGAAGTCGCATTGATTTTTCCCTGTCCTTGCAGTATTTTCATTGTGTGCCCAAGTGATGCTCAAAAGTGATCTTTACAAGAATTGCCCACTCAAGCCTGATTTATCAGGAATTGGGAAAATATTATCATAGGGTTGAGGGAAACGACAACGAGTAGAAAAAGATTGAGGCATTACCCTTTGCAACCCCCTAACGGGACAATCAACATGAATGAACAAAAATCATTTGAGGAGTTTTATAATTCGCTGCTGGCAGGAGATCGCGCCAAAAGTTCTGCTATTGCCGATGAGCTACTACGTTATGGTCTTACGGTTAAACAACTTTACGAAAACATTATTCGCGATTCTCTCTACGATATCGGACAGATGTGGGCAGAAGGAAAAATCAGTGTGGCAACGGAACACATGGCATCGGCAATAGTTGAAGCAATCCTGAACGATCATTATCCGCAAATTATTTCCAGTCGCAAAAACAATCAAACCATGATTGCTACATGTGTTGAAAACGAATTCCATCAAATCGGCATCAAAATGGTAGCGGATATTTTTGAGCTAAATGGCTGGAATGCGATTTTTCTCGGAGCGAATACTCCGACCAACGATTTAATTGATTTTATTAAACTGCGAAACCCTGATGTCCTGGCATTGTCGCTAAGCCTCGATTTCAATATCCCCACACTGGGAAAAAACCTTAATTTGATAAGAACACAATTTCCGGATTTGCCAGTTTTGGTTGGCGGACAAGCATTCAACCACCATAAAGACTATGTGGCTCCGGCACCTCATGTCTTTTATATGAAAGGACTGGACGATGTGGAATCGTTCGCGAAATCCAGACAAATCTAAAGGTTACCTCTGAACGGTTTCCTGGCTTAACTTGCAGGTAATACAGATGGGAAATGTTACCGATATACTGTTTTCAGAATGGCTTGAAGAACTCAAGGCTCTAATTGCTGAAACCAACTCGCTCTGTCTGGCACTGTTCAAAGCAGATGGCACGCTGGTTTTTGCTAACTCCGCGATGTTATTGCTATTAAAAGGAAATTCCGCAAATAATATTCTCAATCTTTCATTTTACCATTCCTTTTCGGCCACGCACTAATTAAACAAGGATAAAAATAAATGGACACAAAACTGCTACTCGGGGTAAGTGCTTGCCTGCTTGGCGAGAACGTTCGCTATGACGGACAACATAAACACGACCGTTATATCACCGACACGCTGGGGCGTTATGTCGAATTCGTAGCTGTCTGCCCAGAAGTCGAGTGTGGTTTGCCCGTGCCGCGCGAGGCTATGCGACTGGTGGGTTCCCCGGACAAACCCAGGCTATTGACCATCCATTCCGGCGTTGACCACACTGATAAAATGCAAAGCTGGGCGAAAAAGCGCGTGGTTGAGTTGGAACAGCAGGAGCTCTGCGGTTTCATATTTAAAAGCGGTTCACCCAGCAGCGGCATGGAACGGGTTAAGGTTTATAACGAACACGGGATGGCAAATAAAAACGGTATCGGCATGTTCGCGCGAATGTTCATGAAACATTTTCCGTTGCTGCCTGTAGAAGAGGAAGGACGTCTGCACGACCCGGCTCTGCGTGAAAATTTTATTGAGAGCATCTTCACGCTCAAGCGCTGGCGTGATCTGCTGAACAGCGCGCCGACCTCCGGCAATCTGGTAGAGTTTCATACCCGGCACAAGCTGCTGATGATGGCTCACAGTCCGAAACTCTACCGGAGCATGGGACAGCTGGTGGCCGAGGCCGGCAAACTCCCGTTGTCGCAAATCCTGAAGGAGTATGAAAATTTATTGCTCACCGCCGTACGTAAGCGGGCAACAGAACAACTGCATGTCAACGTATTGCAACACATCATGGGCTACTTTAAAAAAATATTGTCGCCCGATGAGAAACAGGAGCTGCTGGAGATTATCGACCACTATCGCAACGGATTCCTGCCGCTGATTGTACCGATCACCCTGTTGCAACACTTCGTGCGAAAATATCAGGTCGAATATCTCAGCGGCCAGTGGTATCTCGAACCGCATCCGCTGGAACTCAAACTGCGCAATCACAGTTAACCCGGAAATTCATCTCTTGCCGGTTGAAATTAGGCTCACATGCTTTAGATTTCAATTAAGGTATAATTTTTTGTTGTTCACTTTTTGCAATTTAAAACCGGGAGCGATTTTATGAGAGCACTGAATAAAAAATCCGTCAGAATAACGATCGGTCTTGTTTTTCTCCTGTTGCTTATTGTTTCAGTGGTGCCCAGTCTTTATCTTTACAGTTCAGGCGACGGGATTGTAAGCGCCCGCACTACAACCCTGACCAGTCCGATAGAAGGTGTTCTTCATTTTCCCGGCAGCATGGCCTATGGCAGACAATTCAACAAGGGCGAGGTAATCGGGCAAGTGCTTAATGACCGGATCGACCGCAGTTTTCTGTACGAGCTGAAGACTGAAAAAAATATGCTGGAGAGTAGAATAGAAAGCTTTTCCGAGCGGATAAAACAGTATACCAAACTGAGCGCTTCACTGAATGACAATTTATCCAAATATCAGAAATTTTCCGCCAAACAGTTGGAAATGCTGATCCGGCAGGACGAGCACAAGCTGACCGAAGAGAAGGCGGAATATGAAAGAGCCAAGAAAGAGTTCGAGGCAAACAAGATACTGGCCGCCAGAGATGCGATAAACCGGCGCCTTCTCGAGCAGACCGAGTCGAATTATCTCAGATCATCGCAACGCGTTATGCTTATTGAAAGCAAACTCGAAGAATTGAGAAATTCACTTGAGGCGGTCAAGTCGGGCGCTTTTCTTGGTGACGGGCACAACGATTCTCCATATTCGAAGCAAAGGATGGATCAGATGGTGATAGAGCTCGCTCTGGCGCGAACCGCGAAAAGTGAATCTAAACACCGGGTTGAGGGTATAAACAAACAGATAGTAGTGGAACAGGAAAGAATAATCAAGGCTGAATGTTTTGATATTGTTTCTCCCTTTGATTCGCTCGTCTGGCGCCAGCCGCTGACCAAAAGCAGTACCGTGGTAATCGGGTCCGAACTGGTGGTGCTGCTGGATTGTTCGAGTGTTTTTCTTGATATCGCGGTTTCCGAATCACAATTCTCGAATATCGCGCCCGGAGAAAAAATCCAGTACAGGCTCATCGGAGACACCGGTTTCAAGACCGCCGAAGTCATCGGTCTGCGGGGTTCCGGCAGCGAGTTGGGCGATCAGAACCTTGCCGCGACACTGCGCAAGGACCCAAGAAAGGAATTTCATGTCTGGGCGCGAATCAACCCGGAGGAACTAAACCTCTCTCCTGAAAACTTCTATCAGGTGGGGCGGCGCGTCGAGGTAAAAATCCCTCGCAAGTGGCGCTTTTTCAAAACACTGAGCAGGTTTATTGATGTCTTTTAATTTGTTATCCTTCCGGCTTTTTTTCGTAACCGCTGTATTCTGGCTGTTACTGGTCCCTTTTCTCAAACATTCCCGTAATGCGCATCGCTCCATCATCACCGGCTATACCGCCATGACCGGTTTCGTTTATCTCAGCTGGCGTCTCATATACACGGTCGTACCGGTTTCCGGCACGTTGCCGGAAGTGCTGTGGGTATATCTGGTCTTTACGGTCGAAGTATTGTCTTTCGTTGAAATCTGTATTTTCCTTCTGATAATGAGCAAAACGAACACCCGAAGCCGGGAAGCCGATCAATTTGAGAAGAGTCTCGGGCAATCCGCTTTGCCGTCGGTGGATGTGTTCATCCCAACTTACAATGAAGGTATTGATGTTCTCGAAAAAACCATCTTCGGCGCGAAACACCTTGATTATCCGAACTTCAAGGTCTGGGTGCTTGATGATGGTAAACGCCAATGGCTCAGGGATTTCTGTGAACGGGCCCAGGTTGGCTATCTGATCCGCGCGGACAATAGTCACGCCAAGGCGGGAAACCTTAATAATGGCCTGCAACACACATCTGGCGACCTTTTTGCCATTTTCGACGCGGATTTCATACCGGCAAGAAATTTTTTACGGAGGACGGTCGGCTTTTTTATCAAGAACGACGATATCGGAATTGTTCAGACGCCCCAGCACTTTTTCAACCGGGATCCCATCCAGTCCAACCTTTATATTGATAAGGTGTGGCCGGATGAACAACGACTTTTCTTCGACGCGATGGCGCCTTCCCGCGACGGATGGAATGCCGCTTTCTGCTGCGGCTCATGTTCGATAATCAGACGCAAGGCCGTGGAAAAGGTGGGAGGCATACCCACTTCCTCCATAACCGAAGATTTGCTTACCACACTCTGTCTTCTGACGGTGAATTACCGCACCATATACCTCGGTGAAAAGTTGAGTCAGGGGATGGCAGCCGATTCAATAAAGGGATATTTCATTCAGCGCGCGCGCTGGTGCCGCGGCGGGATACAGTGTTTCTTCGTCCCCGAGGGACCGCTTCGCGCCAAGGGACTGAGTCTGCTTCAGCGAATACTGTTTACCCCGTACGGGTGGATAATACAGCCGATAACCCGGTCGATGATGCTCCTGATACCAATAACCTATCTCTGGCTCGGACTCCTGCCTCTGCATTTCACAACAACGGCGGATCTTCTCGCCTACCAGTTCCCGATGCTTCTCTGTTTCGCGTTGTCGATGCAGTGGCTGGCTCCCAGAAAATACATTCCCATTTTTTCCACTTCGATAGGAGTATTTAGCATGTTCAGACTTCTTCCGGTTGTGATATCAAGCCTGATAAAACCGTTCGGCGAGCCGTTCCGCGTAACCCCTAAGGGAGCGAGTTCACAAACCGGAGTCGAATGGTACATCGTTTCCGTTTGCTCTATAATAATTTTGATCACGATTTCGGGAATATGCATCAATCTGATTCCGGAATATCGCGTTTTGACCACCATGGAATTTTTCCCCTATGCGTTGTTCTGGAGCAGTTTGAATTTGATTATCATGTTTATCTGCGTCCTGATTTGTTTTGATACTCCAAGGAAGCGCAAGGAGGAACGTTTCGTCATAAACGAACCCGGAATGCTGGGAAAAAAAGCGGTAATTATCGAGGATATTTCGCTCGGCGGATGCAAAATAAAACACTCATCAGAGCAACGTACTTCCGAACGCGGCGAGCGCGTTGAAATCAATATTAAGGATGTTTCGCAACCGATCGAAGCGGTAGTTAAAAACTCCAATATGAATCATATCATGTGTGAGTTCGTCTGGACAAAACCGGCACTCCGAGAGGAACTTATTGTTAAACTTTTTACCGGCAGGTACGACAATGAAATCCATCACACACCGAATTTTGCCACGGTGCTCTGGCACCTTTTCCTGCGCGCATTCGGAAGGGAACTGAAATGATAAATCAGCCTCGAAACATCGTCGACATGCTGGAAATACTCGAGACAAAAGATCCCGCCACCTATGCGCATTCGATAAGGGTTTCTGAGATTGCCCTGCAAATCGCACTCGAAATGGGGATGGAAGACCAGCACGTCCTGCGAAACATCAGTGTTGCCGCTCTGCTTCACGACATCGGCAAGGTTTTCGTTCCGGACGAGATTCTTTTCAAAAAAGGCGGTCTCAACGTTGCCGAATTCAAAGTTATGAAAAAGCATGTAGCCATGGGTAAAATAATCACGTCACAACTTGATGATTTCGAAATCCGGATGATAGTGTTTCAGCATCACGAGGCATTCGACGGCTCTGGATACCCGATGCGGCTCAAGGCCGACGAAATTTGCATCGGCGCCAAAATATGCGCGACGGCGGATGCTTTCGACGTCATCCGCTTCGGAAGACATTATCGCGAGGCGAGAAGTGCTGAACAGACCGTTGCCGAAATCGAGCGCTGTTCCGGAACAAAATTCGCGCCCGACGTAGTTGTCGCGCTGAATCGTTGTGCAACAAAAATAGAGAAAATTCTCGCCCGGAACAATTTCCATGCGAAGAATGTAATCGCAAAAATCCGGGATGAGATGTCGTGAATTTTTCTTGAAACGATACCTTAAGATGTAACCGCTCGCTCTTTGGGCGGGGTCGAAGCTACGACACCCGAGGAGGAACGACGAGGCTGTGTAGTATTGACCCCGAACCAAAGGAAAGAGTGAGGCATTACCATAAGATTTCCAAGGAGGTTGTCAGTGAAAATTATCAATGAAACGCTCTCCGATATAATCAGAATATGTCTGTCTATTGATGCCAGAGCGCACGCGACCTACGTGAAATTCGCGACGAAATGTTCCGATGAATCCCTCGCGGAAATATGGCGACAGTGCGCCAAGGACGAAAAAACTCATGTGGTTTTCTGGAAAAAGGCACTGGCTCTATCGCTTCGTGGAGAACTGCCCGAAATTTTTGAAGATTCCGAAGAAGTGAAATCGGCATTGCAACAAATCGACCGAAAAGTGGACCGGCTACTTGCAAATTTCGACAACTATGATAATCCGGCGGATACTCTTGCCGTTGCCTATCGCCTCGAATCCTTTATGCTCGACGACTCACTCATGATGATGTTTCGCTTCTTCGATGCCGGCAACAGCGGGATTGAGGCCGGGTACGAGGGACATCTGGACAGGTTTATTCAGTCCCTGCAAAAATACGCGGAAACATCGCCTCAACTCGACGCGCTCGCCGAATCCCTGACCACGCTCTACCGCCGGAACAGAAAACTGTCACGCCAAACCTTTATTGATCCGCTTACCGGACTGCTGAACAGACGCGGCTTCTTCAATAGCGTGAGACCTTTCACCAGTCTTGCCGAAAGAAAAAAACTCCGGGTGGCGATTATCATGGGGGATATCGACAACTTTAAGAAAATCAACGACACGTTTGGACATCAAACCGGAGACAAGGTTATCGCCGCCGTGGCATCCGCAATAAGCGGCGGCATCAGGAGATCTGATATCGCGGGTCGTTACGGAGGCGAGGAATTCATCATCTTCATGTCCATTGACAACGTCGATTCCCTGAAGATCGTCAGCGAACGGATCAGACAAACAGTCGAAAAACAGTCGGAGAGAATGGCCGGCGCAAAAGCCACGATCAGCCTTGGCGGAGCGGTCGGGATGATTGCCACCGATGAAGAGCGCGACTTGTCTCTGCTGATCGCGCTTGCCGATGAAAATCTGCTGGAGGCCAAAAAACGTGGCAAAAACTGTTGCGTATACTTTGAGCGGGAAGAAATTTAACTTTTAATGTGATGATGCCGGATGCCGGAACGGCACAAAGCATTCCGGCTACTCGGATTGCCGTCCGCAATTCATAGAGGCTTCAAACACTGTATCAATGTCGGTACCGAGGTCGGGAACGAAGGACGACTATGGCGCATCCACACCCCCGCTGCAACACCTCTCCAAAACCAAAATCATTGTCGCCGGACTGAGGGAGTCGATTACGCGCTCATCCACAGTTCCTACAATCCTCCCCCGCAAGGAATCGCCTGCGGCAAGTGCGACAGTTGCAACCTGCGGCTCAAAGGGTTCCGAGAAACCGGTGCTGCCGATCCGATCCGCTACGAAACCTGAAAAGTGGTGCCTAATTTAGCCTTAAACCGGCACTGACGACGCATCAGCTTGAAAACAAAACGTCGGCATCGGGGAGAGTCGCGGCGTAAGGCTACGCCTGCGACTACTTGGAGGGGAAGATTTTATCCACGAATTTTACGAATGAATACGCTATTGATTTTGCGAATTTTCCGGTACAACGAAAAATGTTGGACGGTATATTATTCCCCACCGGTCATTGTCTTCAATCAGGGTCTCTTGCTTTCCACCTTTCGGGGAATTGGGCCCTGCCGTAGAGATAATGAAGACCCTTTCTCCGGGGGCCAGAGAAATGTCTATTTGTAGTTTCAGATAATGTCTGATATGGCCTTTGGCGCATGATGTTGTACTTATGGCATGAGAATCATTCGTTGAAGTGAGAATATCGACTTTATCTTCTGCCTTTCTGTATACGAAGACAGGAAAATTCTCATAATCGGAATTAATACGGAGCATCCCCTCGATAATTACTTTCGCCCCAGAAGGATACGGATTTCGCAAGGAATAGCCAGCTCCTGTCTTGGCGACGCGAACATAAAAACCATGTATATTGGCAAAGGGGGTCTTCTTCATCGCGGCATCTCCGACAAAGCATCCCGACCACGATATTTTGCTCCATGATGGACTATTGATTTCAGCGTACGTCATGGGTTGAAGAACGAAATCTGCCGGAATGCTTCCTCCTTTCACACTCCAGTATTCCCATATATCATCCTGCCATGTCTCATCAACCAGTCCACCATGCGTTTGGGTTGTACCAGCTTTTAGAAGGTCTCGTTTTTGAGCATCGAGGAAAGCATCGCTACGAAACTGAATCCGACCTGGCAAGCCAGCCGCAACTCCGACCGCCGTGATTAAAACAGTTAAAACACAAACCATTTTGTCTATCATTTCTTACCTCATTCTTGATTTCGTGAAGAAATTTTAAAAGTCCTCACACGTTTTTTTTAATAATTTCTCCGTTTTTACTTATCGATTCATGAGTATTTCCGGCAATTTGCCGCCCCCTATCCCGATTTTTAAATGAAACCCTACTATGATCTTATTCACCAACCTCCTTGTTTGTTATTGACAATCAACGCCTTGCGTATAATTTTCGAATTATCCTGAATTAGTGATACAAGTGTTTTAATGAACCCGGTATCATCATTACAGCCCAACCGGTTATTTTAAGTTGTTTCAGACCGAAACTTTACCTTTTTACGGCTTATAGTCATTGTTTTATTGGTTCAATCAGGAGCATTCTTGCGCGAATATCTTTGGTCAATGCCACTGAGAATGTTGTTTTATTGCCGTCAATCCGTGCAATCGACTGATCCGTCTCAAGATCGATAACGTTGCATGGCTGATCCGTATTATGGGACAATTCGGTTTCCATCGGAGTATCAGTCATGTATTCCGACACGACAAGAACGACTCTATTGTCCAGTTTCACCCCATGTGCTCTGATCCTCGTGTTGGAACCATGAAACATGACACGTTTCCCATCAAGGACAATATCCTCAACTTTCTTAACAACACGTATCCCATCAACCCAATCTCGCCATGCAGTTATGGTGAATAATGGATAATGCCAAGGTATGATGCCTTTTGCGCCGAAAGCCGCAGACTCGAAAATTTTATACTTCAACTCATTTCCATGTTCCATCGTCAGTGGCTGATAATACTTTTCTCCCTCGCCCTCCAGAGAGGTTATACGTCGAGGACTCGGTGTAACAATAAATTTCACGTTTATGTCGGCCTCTTCAAGTTTAGTTTCCCGCAAAAACTGTTCCCTAACAAAGCGCTCGACACCGCTGTATGCGTCAACTTCTATGAAATCAAAAACTTGGTGAAATTGAGGGCCGCGCAAACTGCGATCCATGTGAATTTCGTCCCATGGTTGTCCCATGCTCCACTCGGAAAAGACAGGACCAGCCCACGGCGATGTTTGTCCCACATATGGTGCGAGCATTTTTTTCATGTCGGCAAAAAAATCAGCAAACATCTGACACTTGAAAACAATCCAGTGTTTTCGATAGACATCATATTTGCCTGTGGGGGGTTTCATAAATTCTCTGGGATCTACATAAGAGATGCCGTCAACATTCTTTGCGAAATATTCCTTGAATGCGGCGAGCGTGCGCGGATGAAAATCAGCATTGTCTCCATTCGGCATTATTCGTCCTTCCATGTCAAAGGAGAACCAGTTGATTCCGGTTTTTTTCGTGAATTCTATTTCTTCCTTCATATATTTTTCAAAAACAGGGCCTCTGTATGTCGGGCTAAGTTGATAGCCTTTTTTGCCAGACACATAATAACCGTTGATATCCAGGGCACGCGCGTCGCGGTCTTCCGCAGTCCATTTCCCCCAGCCGTAATCGTCAATAGAACCTCCTGGAAAGAAGTGATCGCGCAACAAGTAGAATCCCTGTTTTTTGGCCCTGTCAATTATTGCCAGCATGCCTGAACTTGAATTCGCGTTTCTAATACGCAATGTATTAATTCCCAGATTGTAATATTTATCAAACTCTTCTTGCCTCCAATGGGGGGTGAGAAATTGTCCATAAACGCTGGTGACTAATCTCTTGGGGGGTGTTACTTGCCCAATGCCGATACATTCAATAACCATTTTTCGGGGGGATTGTTGACCGCCCTGCCACCGCGCATAATAATATCCTGCGGAAATTTCCCCTGGCTCCATTGTTGTCTTCAGAGATATGCTTCTCCAAAATTTCGCATTATACATCCACGGATTCTTCAAAGAGTATTGAACAAGCTCTTTTCCGTCCCGCTCAATCTTGCCGATTGCAAGAACTTTTTCTTGTCGGGCCGGTTGTACGGTACAAGAACGTGGCAATTCAATGATAAGTTCATGATTAAGTTTTACTTTTCCGGGTCTTTTTTCATATCCGGGGAAATTGTGGCTCATCGCCAGTCCTCTGCGGGCCGGGAACTCGGGGCAAACAGTGAAAGTGCTCCCGTCCAGTCCCCGTGAACTTGCGAGTCTAAACTCCAGAAAGTACGGAGATGATCTATAAACATAATGGGCAACCGGTTCCGCGTTGATGTCGCGAACAACCAAAGTCAAGATTCCGGAATCGATAATGTGTCCATCCAACGTGAAGGATTTGGACAAGGATGTCCCGGGAGGCAGCAGGATTGTTTCACTGTCACGTCTTTCAGTTGCGTCAGCCAAATCTATCGACCATTGGCTTTGTTTTTTAGGCAGACCACTGAACGTTAGCTTCAGGTCGGATTTGTCCTTTCCTGCCGGAACGGAATTAAACCGCAGGCCCGGAGTATCCTCGACAAAGCTCATCTTTCCGAATTCATTCGGCACATGCCAAGATATTTTGGGCAACGTCATCCAGGAACTGTATGCTTGGCGCATTGGACTATTTCTGTACGTGTTCAATAGCCACGTATCCGAAGTCAGGATACCGTTACTGAGATTTTTCAGCGGGATTGCCATTTCCACCACCCAGAAATCATCTCCCGTTCCGGCAGCCGTCTTCACCCCGGAATTCCACGACACGTCTGGCTTTTCCTCCTCAACCACAGCATCATAGACGGCACCGAGGTTATTGATCATAAAGTGGTAGTATTGTCCGGGATCAGGCCCGAACATCAATTCGACTGATTCTCCCCGACCTATGAATTTGTTATCATGAACAAGTGATGCCTTGGTCAGGGTATTCATTCCGGATTTGTCGCAGTGTATCGCAACATACAGATATTCGTTGTCTCGACAGAAAAGAATCCTGGTTTGCTCCTCTGCTGGCGTATTGCCTCCCGGATGAATAAAGTTGGTTACTGGCAGACAGTTTTTCCAGCATGAATCGTCCAGAACCCCGTCCAGCGTCGGAGGCGTCGTTGTCTTTCCCACGGAAATCAGTTGTTTGTCAATCGCCGATACCGAAGCAATAATGAATACTCCAAGTAGTGCCGATAATTGCTTCCTCATACTGCCCGCTCCTTTTTGTTTGTTCGTTTTTTCCGGTCGGCATCATGCTTGAATGCCAACCGCACAACATATCATAGTATCTAAAAGTAAAGGAGTCAACTATAAAAAACGATGATAAAATACACTAAACGTAACAAAGCAATCGCGTTAAACATTTATGCGTCGATATGCGGATGGAGTGACTCCGTATTTCCGCTTGAACTGTAAATAGAAATAGTTGACATTGTCGTAGCCGACTAGGGCCGCGATGTCTTTGACTTGCCGATCCGTTTGCACCAAATAACGACAGGCCCATTCCATTTTTTTATTGATAATAGCCTGATTGATGGTAATGCCGTTTTCTTTTTTAAATAACATGTTCAAATAGCCGGAACTCAAACCTACATAATCGCTGATTTCCTGTAGGATAATCGCGCGGTTTATATTGTCTTGGATGTAGAGATGAACCATTTCCTGAATATTTTTTCCTTTGTCACCCCGAATCGGCGGCATATTCCGTTCCGTCGAATTAACCGTGGCACCCGGAAGGAGCGTCCGGATTAACTCGATGAAGCCAATTTTCATGAGATACAACACCTTGTCTTCATACGCCTTTCGGGGACTAGATATTTCATCAATCATTTGCTGAATAATCTGATTGAATTCGATAAAATTTCTAACACGATAATTGCGATTGACAATGGCCTGGAAGAGCGCTTCAAGACTGCGTCTCGTTCCATCTCCGCATCTTGATATGTTGATCATGAAGCTGAATACGATGGATTCGGACAGCACACGCCAGCCGTGCCTGACATCGGGCGGAATGATGAGAACATCGCCGGCTTCGAAAATTTGTTCCTTGTCATTTATCGAATAACTCATATTCCCGGACAATAGTAATGACACCTCGAAATTCCGTTGTGTATGCACATCGCTTGCATCCGGCGCATGCAGCCGGTTGATATGCGCCACATAAGGCAGAAAAAAGTAATCCGCAACGCCGGTGGTTTCGCGAAAAGCACTTGTTCGCTTGAAAAAGCTATTTATCTGGGAAAGGTTCAGTTTCATGGAGCTCCAATTTTCTTTTCATAAATAAAATGACACTTGGCTGCCGATGTGGTTTGGCGCCCAAAGTATACCCGGTATGGTTTTTTTTCAAGTTTATCGTTGTTTTTTATAGTTGACTAATTGCCATTTCCAAGTTATAATAAGCTATATGACAGGACAATAAAGTAAGTTCTGTGTAAAGAAAATTTTTTAACCCAACACAAGGAGGGTAACATGAATCATTATCTTCGCGAGAACGAACAGTCGGTGTCTCACGGGAGACGGGTCGCAACTCTCACAACGAAAGGTTTAACTTTTCATCGTAGCAACGGAGTAGATACGACGGGGCGTAACTGTCCGCATCGGATGATGTTCACCTTAATCGAATTACTCGTTGTTATAGTTATCATCACAATTCTGGCGAGCATGCTTTTGCCAGCACTAGGAAAAGCGCGCGATAAAGCTCGCACCATAAAGTGTTCTTCCAATTTAAAACAGCTCGGGAATGCTAGCGCATTCTATACTCAGGACAATGATGCATTTACATTGCCAATGTACGGCGATGGTGAATTCTGGTACGAGAAGTTGCCCGTATATCTAGGTAGCTCTTTCGCGTCCGTCTTCCACCTTCCTGCCACGGAGACCAATCCGGCACCGCAAAATAACTTGGCATTTTGTCCGGCAGGAAACACAAAGAAATCACTGACGAATTACGCTTGGAATACTTATGCGGGATGGACTGGAAATGTGAGTTATCCCCATAAAAAGGTTTCTTCCGTCAGGCGTCCCTCCGTTGTCATGTATGCCGTAGATGGCAGGAATTCCAATCGGTGTGACACTTTTTACCCGACATTACCCTATTGGACCGGAAATGGAATAAGTTTCAACCATGCGGGCGGTCAAACTCACGGAATGGGTAAAATGACCAATGCGTTGATCTTTGACGGGCATTGTGAAACATGGCTGCTGAGTCAAATGAGAGTTACCGGGTGGACCAACAGCGTTATCACCGGTTTCTACAGTAAATGATATGGTAAAAAAAAAAGCCGAAGAATGTCGGGCGAGGACCGACAGGTCTGTGATAACTATCAAATGGGGGTTCGTGCCTTCTTTCCCGATATGAGTTTTGAGCCTTTCGCAAAATATTAACGCTTAGCACGAGTTTCACGGTTATGCCTATAAGTTGTTAATAGTAAACGATGTTATTTTCGAGTTAACTACAAAAACATAGAATATGGAAGATGTATATGAATTGTGTTGCGACTAAAAAACTGAAGCAGGAAGTTGAAATTGAAGTGTTGCCGGAAGTTGACGTTGCGGTTGTCGGCGGAGGCACGGCAGGGGTGGTGGCAGCGTTGGCGGCAGCCCGGCAGGGGGGCAATATCATGCTCATTGAGCGTTACGGGTATCTAGGCGGCATGATTACAGCTGGCAATGCCGGGCTAACTATGTATACCAGATATTCCGGTAATTCGGAAGAACATGCAAAAGATGAAAAATCCTTGGAAACAAATCCGCAAGATACACAGATCGTCGGCGGGATTGTCCGGGAAATTACTGAATGCCTGCTTAAATCAGGAATAGGAAAAGGGAATTCAGGAACTTTCGGAAGCTATGTTTTTACTTCGTCAGAAGACTTTAAACGCTTACTCATCCAGATGATGAAAGAAGCGAAGGTAAAGCTGCGGCTGCATTCCCTGGTGGTTGATGTTATACAGGAAGATAATACCCTGAAAGGCGTGGTTGTCGAGTCGAAATCAGGACGGCAATTTATTCCGGCGAAGCTGTTTATTGACGCGACCGGTGATGGCGACGTGGCGGCGAAAGCCGGAGTACCTTTC
>JAGYNC010000042.1 GCA_018400135.1 Victivallaceae bacterium | reverse complement strand
GTGTAGTATTGACCCCGAACCAAAGGAAAGAGTGAGGGGTTACACCAGGGGGGTATTTTTTACCGTTTTTTTAGCAAGGATATTGATTTTTTCTAAAACAATGTATAATATCATGGATCCAGGAATGAAAAAAATCGGGAGTTGGTTCAATGATTTACCCGGGAGCATGCAGTCTTACGCTGGGGCATCTTGCTCCGCTACAAGTGATTGAATCCTGTCAGAGGGCCGGGCTGGCCGGCATCGAATGGTGGGGAAAGAAACACGTTCCGCATGGAGAGATTGCCGTCGCCAAACAGGTTGGCAATCTGACACGTAACGCAGGGCTTTCAGTTTCCTCCTACGGTTCGTACTATCGGGCGGGAATCAGTGAAAACGAAGGACTTGCGTTTTCTGCGGTCTGCGAAACTGCTCTTGCGCTGGGCGCTCCGATGATCCGGGTCTGGGCCGGCAACCAGGGTACGGCGGAATCAGATGCCGCATACTTTCAAGCCGTGGTTGACGATTTGTCCCGCATCGCCGACATGGCGACCGAATCCGGAGTTGCCATAACAGTCGAATATCACGGGGGAACTCTGACTGACGATCCTGCTACAGTAAGCGAATTATCGGCACGAATCGCGCACCCCGCCGTGTTTTTTTCCTGGCAGCCGCCAATCGGATTGTCCGCAACAGAGTGTTTGAGCGGACTTGAAGCTGTTTTGCCGCGACTTGGAACTATTCATGTGTTTCATTGGACTGCCGGGAAAGAACCGGGACGGCAGACGATACGCCATCCCCTCGTCGACGGCATTGAGTTCTGACGGCAATATCTTGCCGTGGTCAATTCCATCGAACGCGACCACTGGACGCTGCTGGAGTTTGTCAAGGATAACGATACGGCACAATTTGTGAGTGACGCTGCCGTTTTACTGAATTTAACCCGCACAAATTGAACTCGACTTCGCGTCCGGAAGACTACCTGACGCGCCTTTGGTTCTCGGAAACAGAAAGATGCGATTTTGATCCCAAAGACAATGTAAGATGCGGAAATGAACAGTAATTTCTCTGGTTTCGGCTAAAAATAGCGCCTTGATTTCTTGACAAATTTTAATATTTGATGCTGGCAGATTACTTTCAATAACGCAACATTGCTTTACGGTATTTTCCGGGTGATTGTCCTAAAACTTTGGTAAAGCGCCGGATGAAATGATAATTGTCTACATAGCCGAGGCGTTCGGCGATCTCGTAAATCTTTATTTTCAAAGCTTTTGTTGTTTTTGCTGGTCATTTGTTGTGAAAAATTCATTTCTTTATTTGTTTCATGCGATATTGTAAACTATTGATATGTTCTTTTATATATCAAAACAGAAAAATTCATAAAAAATGAGCAAATCCTCATTCTTTTGGTGGGGGCAAAGCTATGACACCCGAGGGGGAACGTAGTATTGACCCCGTCCCAAAGGAAAGAGTGAGGTATCACAAAAGGGACATCTTATGTCACAAAATTCATTAATGTGGAGCCGGGCAAACACTCCTGCCGAATTGCATTCAATTCTCGAAACTTTAGCATGCGAATATCCTATAAGTTCAACTGACGGCGAATTTGCATTAAAATTCACGAGGGTTGAAAATAGTGGAAAATCAGCAGTACATTTCGTGGGAAAAACTATTGAAATATGCTACAACCGCACTGCCGATGCCACTCGCGCGGTTGCTAATGCCCTTGCCGGTTTGGAAAGCGATGAAAATACCGAATTTAAAACTTATGGCATTATGCTGGATTGTTCCCGTAACGCCGTGATGACTGTCAGTCATTTCAAACGCTGGCTGCGCCAACTGGCTTTGATGGGGTACAATATGGCGATGCTTTATACCGAAGATACTTATCAGTTACCCGGAGAACCGTTTTTCGGTTACAAACGCGGCCCCTATACACTCGAAGAAATGAAGGAAATAGACGCTTACGCCAAATCACTCGGTATTGAAATGATTGCCTGCCTGCAAACGCTCGGACACATGGAACAGATTCTGCAATGGCATGCTTACAATGAAGTAAGAGATACTGCCAGTGTGTTACTGGTGGATGAAGCAGAAACCTATACTTTGATCGATAAGATGCTCGCGTTTTGGAGTGAAGCTTTTTCCAGTGAACGTATTCATATTGGCATGGACGAAACCCATGATCTCGGGCGTGGAAAATTTATGGATTTGTACGGCTATGAGCGCGGTTTCGACATTTTTAACCGGCATTTCGTGAAAGTTGAAAAAATGTGCGAAAAGTATGATTTGCGCCCGATGATCTGGTCTGATATGTATTTTCGCATGAGCAATCCAACTCAGAATTATTATGATTTGGAACATGAAATTCCTCAGGATGTTATCGATATGATTCCTAAAAATAGTGATCTCGTATATTGGGATTATTATCACAATGACAAAGATTTTTATGTGAATTTCATTGAGAAACATCGCAAGCTCGGCTATGAACCTTTGATGGGCTCAGGACTATGGACATGGGGGCGTCTCTGGAACGATCACGACCAGGACATAAAAACCGTCAAGCCGTGCCTACAGGCTTGTCGTGAGACCAAACTTGACGAAGTATTTTTTACATTATGGGGTGACAGCGGAGCCTTCTGCGAAATAGACTCTGTGCTGGCCGGCCTCTGCTGGGCGGCGGATCTCGCGTACGGTGGCAGCGAAGACCCCGCGCGCCTCGAAGCGCAATTCAAAGCAATCACCGGCGGCAGCTACAAAAATCATTTGACCGCTGCACGCTTGAGCGAACATATCCTGGAAGATAAAAACGGTACGCAAACTGTTGGTTCGCCATTCCTTTTGTGGGATGATCCGATGTTGGGTATCTGCTGGGACAGCAAAAGGAATGTTGATGCTGATTTTTCTGAAAAAGCAATTAAATTGTATAATTCAATTTGTGAAGATTTGGCTGACCAGCGCAACGATAATCTCGCCGCCGACATCAACCATGCCTGGCTTCTGGCTGACTTTCTGCGTATGAAAGTTGCCTTCCGGCGTGATCTCCTGGCGGCTTACGAAGTCGGCAATAAAATTGCCATGAGCTTACTGGCTGATGAGACTTTGCCAAAAATGATAACCGCCTGCGAAGCTGTCAGCGATTCTATCCGTAAAATGTGGTACAGGTATTTTAAGCCGTTCGGTCTCGAAGTCCTCCAGATTCGTCAAGGCGGACAAAACCTGCGCCTAAAAGAAGCGCAATGCCGGATTAAGGAATATGTTGCCGGAGCGATTGATTCTCTTCCTGAGCTGGAAGAAAAAACAACTGAACCGGCTAATGATAACGTTTATAGGTGCGTAGCTACAGGAAGCAATCACATTTAGATTATCGCGCAAAAATTAGCATTTGCGCTTGAAAGAGCGCCGTTTTGATTTTAGAGTAACGGTTAACCTGTAGGGATTATCGAAACCATATGAAGTATACAGTTAGAGCTTATTCGAAAAGTTTTGAGAGCAGTGCTTAACATTGATAAGTTCTTGAATTTGTGATAAATTGGATTGTAATTGTTGTTTAATAATGGAAAAAACAAGGATATTGTTCATGAACAAAGTTAGATTCGGTATTATCGGTGTCGGCGGCATGGGAGCCAACCATTTAATAAGTCTCAAGCAAGGCAAACACGCGGTTCTGACCGCGGTTTGTGATACCAACCGGGAATGTGCTGATCGCGTGGCAAAGGAAAATCAGGTAAAGGCATTTTACGACGCTAACACAATGTATGAGTCCGGCGAGATCGATGCTGTATTAATTGTTACTCCCCACTTTTCACACACACCGTTGGCGATTGCGGCTTTTGAACGTAAAATTCACGTTTTGAGCGACAAACCGGTGGCGGCGCAGAAAGCGGACGCGCTGAAAATGTTGACTGCCCAGGAAAAACAGCCGGGCATGAAATTCGGTGTAATGTATCAGTTGCGTACGTCCGCTCTTTACAAGAAGGTAAAACAGCTTATCGATAATGGCGTGCTGGGCAAGGTTTTCCGCGTCAACTGGTCGGCAACACACTGGTTTCGGACACAGAAATATTATGATTCCGGTACCTGGCGCGCCACCTGGAAAGGTGAGGGGGGCGGTGTGCTGATGAATCAGTGTCCGCATCAACTTGATCTGTTCCAGTGGTTATTCGGCATGCCGGGGACGGTACGGGCATTCGGTTCGCTTGGTAAATACCACAAAATTGAGGTGGAAGATGACGTAACCGCATACTTCACATTTCCTGACGGCGCTTCAGCCGTATTTATTGCCACTACTGGCGAGTATCCTGGAACTGATCGAGTGGAGATCGCGGCCGATAACGGAACGTTGATAATTGAAGATAACAAAATCAGGTTTAACCGGTCTGAGACATCGGTCAGTGAGTACACTTCTACCTCCAGTGGAGTTCCCGGCTTATGGAAGTGCGAAATTCCCATTGCTGCAACTGCAATTTCCGCTACTGAAGTGATTGATGCTTTTGCCGAATCCATACTTGATCCGACCAAGGAGCCAATGGTCTCGGGACGCGAGGGAATGAATTCAGTTGAACTTATCAACGCGATGCAGTATTCGATGTTGAAAGATGAAACAGTAGCGTTTCCAATGGATGCGGCTGTATTTGAACAGTTATTAAAAGAATTGATTGATAAATCATCCCATAAATAATTGGTGGTAAAATATGTCAAAAGAATATAATGTAGCTATTGCCGGAGCCACCGGAGCTGTCGGTATCGAGATGATTAAAACTCTGGAAAAAAGAAAATTTCCGGTAAAAAATTTGCGGTTGCTGGCTTCTGTTCGTTCGGCCGGGAAAAAGCTTCCTTACAACGGAACAGAAATAGTTATTGAAGAGCTTACTGCCAAATCGTTTAAAAATGTTGATATCGCGTTGTTCAGTGCTGGTGGGGACATTTCTCGTGAGTTTCGTCCGGCGGTGGTGGACTCCGGAGCGGTTATGATTGACAATTCGAGTGCGTTTCGCATGGATGAAGATGTGCCTTTGGTGATGCCTGAGGTTAATCCTGAGGACATTAAAAAGCATTGCGGCGTTATTGCCAATCCGAATTGTTCCACGATTATTATGCTGGTGGCGGTAGCGCCGTTGCATCGGGCAAAAAAACTTGTGCGTCTGGTGGCGGCTACTTATCAGGCTACCAGCGGTGCCGGAGCCAAGGGGATGGCGGAACTTGAATTGCAGACCAGGCAGTTGTTGGAAAATCAACCGATTAAGCCGGAGGCGTTCGCGCATCGTATAGGTTTTAATCTGATTCCACATATTGATGCTTTCAGCGATAATGGTTATACCAAAGAAGAACTGAAAATGCTTTATGAAACCCGCAAGATGTTGCATGCCCCAGAGTTGCGCGTGTCCTGCACCTGTGTTCGGGTTCCGGTATTGCGGGCTCATTCCGAAGCTTTGAACCTTGAGTTTGCCGAAGAAATTTCACCGGACGAGGCGCGTGCCATTCTCCGCGAAGCTCCCGGAGTTGAAGTGGTTGATGACCCGGCCAATCAACGTTATCCGATGCCAATTGATGCCACCAATCAGGACAATATTCTGGTAGGTCGTATTCGCAGGGATATTTCGCGCGAGGATAATCGCGGACTGGATATTTTTGTCAGCGGCGACCAGGTACTAAAAGGCGCGGCGTTGAACGCGGTACAGATTGCCGAGTTGCTTTGAACCCAAAGTAGCATCAGTTCCCGCGGCATGATACATGACACGCGCAACAAGCGGAAGCTCTGTGCAAACCTCAATTTTTTTTGCAAGGATTATTCAGAAATTGAAATTATTTTTTTTTACTAGGCGTTGGAATTGGTACATATCTATAAAACACTGCTAATATAGATATTAAACTGCCAATTGCAAAAAAAGAGGCAGCCCCAGGTTTATCAATATACAAAAAGAATGTACATGCTCCTAAGAAAGAAAACATCAAAAAAGTAACAATCCATAAACCCGCTTTGCTTTGAGATATTTGTGCCGATGCTATTTTGCTACTGATTTTTGTTTCCTCCACAATGGCTACAGCTTCACTGTCAGTTTTTCTGATGGTCGCTTCTTGGGATAATTTTCGCATTTGCTGCTCTTTTTCCGCCATATTGAATATTCGCTCTATTGAATCCGGCCAAACAGCTTTGAACGCTTTTAAATCATCGGGACTTGGAATTGGCCCGGAATAATGGTGTTGCCGCAACATTTGTTGAGCCTGAATTTGTATCCCTTCGGGCTGGCCTTTTGTCGCCCGAAAGACCAATTTCTCCAGCTCTGGCGAGATTTTAATACCATTCAAATTAGGATTATGCAGGTTTTGAACATCACCGTTTTCGGGTTTAACCGGAGACGAGTTTGGTATTTTGTTCATGGCATCTTGTAATAAGTTGTTTGGTGATTTCCTGGGCGATTTTCTGTTTGGTTTCTTCTGCGGCATCTTCTAATACCTTATTAATTGCATTTCTAAAGTCATCCCCAACTGCCTGCCAGATGTTTGCAATGTCTATTTTTTCAGCAAGCTCTACTTGCAACAGGTTGTCTGTGGATTCCGACCACTTGCGTATACGCCTGATTCGGAAAAGTTGTTCCGCGCGCAAATGACGCAACTCCTTATTTGTCAATTCACTGGATGAGAGTCCTGAGAAATCTTTAATTTTATCAAATATCTTTTTGCGCGTCATGATTATGCCGCCCCCTTTTTATAGTTATTGTACCTGAAAATACACTATATTTCATAAGTTTTCAATATTTTATATATATTTTTACAAATTAGTGCCCAAAGCGAGTGATGGTGATGGGAATTTGGAGTTAACCGTGGCGTGCGGTTTTGCGATCGTCAACTTGCGTCTCAAGCTGCAGCATTTGAAAAAAAAGGTGGCCTTACAAAAAATAGATATGTTACGCCTTGCTTTTCCGGCTGTCATTTTCCCGAAAAACAGTTCGAACGTTTTGGGCGCAAACTTTTCGTATATTGGTTTGATGGAGCGGGCAACGAAGAGAGAAAGATTGAGGGAGGTTACAACGCGGAGCCAGATCAATTATTTTGCGGACTATGCTGTTGAGTGGAAGGATGGGAATCCTCCGTTGATGCCGAAATTCAAGGTCGGGTGTTCCCGTAATTGATATCTTTGAGTTGGATAACCGGGGATGGTAGGGGGCGATCCGCGAGGAAATCGGTAATCAGGCGAACCGCAGAGTCAAAATCGCCCTGAGGCAGCCAATGAATTGGTTTGCCGGCCCGCTCCATTTTGCGAAACCAGATGTCCTGACGCTTGGCGAATTGGCGAATGCGGCAGAATAGTTGTGTGTGCATTTCGTCAAAGTTTGTTTTTCCTTGCAGAAATTCGGCAATGCAGCGATATTCCAGCCCGAAGAATTCAAGTCTTTCCCAGGAAATACCGGCGGCATGAAGGTGCTGCACTTCCTCAATCATTCCCCCGGCCAGACGACGGTCGAGTCGTTGTTCTATCCGGCGATGCACGGTTGTCCGCGGGTAATAAACGCCCAGTATCAATGGGGATAAAATCAGCGGAAAGTGGTCGGTGGTACGGCATCCTGTTGATCTTTCGAGTCGGCGCAACAGTCGGTTGCGGTTCTTTAGCTCGGCGGAATCCCGGAAGTGATTTTGTTCAGCTTCAGGAAGCATGGCCAGCAGTTCATCGGTATTTTTCTTCGCCAGGCGTTCGCGTAATGCCGCATTCGGTGGCGCTCCCGGCAGTTGATAGTTGGAAAGCAGGGCATCCAGGTAGAGAGCGGTGCCGCCGCAAAGTATTGGTAATCGTGACTGTTCATGAAGGCTAAGCAGGCATTGTCGAGCGTCCTGGCAATACCGCATCAGATTGTAGTCTTCTTGCGGATCAACCACATCCACGAGGTGACAGGGAATAGTTTTGCCGGCAATATTATACTCATTTAAATCCTTGCCGGTACCGATATCCATGCCGCGATAAACCTGACGGGAATCAACACTGATGATTTCGCCGCCAAAAGTAGCTGCCAATTTGACTGCAAGAGTAGTTTTTCCGGTTGCGGTTGGGCCGGTTACAACAATAATTTTATTTTTTTCAGGCATCATTTTACGTAAAATAAGTTGGCACATTTCGAACAATGGTTTATATTAACCTCTCTTTTTAAGTTTTGCGATCAAAACTACAGTTAATTTTTATCCAAGCGCATAAATTATGGAAAACCAACACACATTGAAAGATTCGGCTTTTTTGTCCGGAATAGCACTTCACACTGGCGCCAGAGCAACGTTGAAAATCTTTCCGGCGCCGCCGAATACGGGTATCATCTTTCGACGTATTGACTTGCCGGGAAAACCAATTATTCCAGGTTTGGCAAAATGTGTTGTGGACGCTACCCGCGGCACCACCATCGCCGTCAGTAAGGAGGCGATTGTATACACCGTTGAACACATCATGTCATCGCTGCATGCCAGTGGCGTAGACAATGCGATGGTGGATATGGACGGTGCCGAAGCGCCAATTGTTGATGGCAGTGCTTTGCCCTATCTTGAAATGATTATCAAAGCAGGCATTGTGGAACAGGATGCGCCGGCGAGATATTGGGAAGCCCGGGAGCCGATATACATTGAGGGTGGGGAAACAAAATTGGTGTTGATTCCAAGCGATGAACTCAAGATAAGTTGTCTCACCTCTTTTGAGGGTTCACCGATTGATCCGCAGTACTTGTCTATGACGATTACACGTGAAAGTTTTCAGGAACAAATTGCGCCTGCCAGGACATTCGTAAAATTCAGTGATCTGGCGCAACTGTTGGCAATGGGGTTGGTTAAAGGCGGAAGTCTGGACAATGCTGCAATTATTCATGACAATGCAATTATCAGCAAGGACGGGTTACGTTATCGCGACGAGATTGTCCGTCATAAAATACTGGACATTATAGGTGATATTTTTCTTTGTGGTTGCCGCGTCAGAGCTAATATTATTGCTATTAAGCCGGGACATTATTTTAATGTGCAATTGGCAAACGCAATGATTAAGCAACAACTAACCGGGGCATCCTGAGACCGGAATTCCATAGATTGACTGTGGTCAGATTTTAATGCAGGTTTTGCTCGCAACCCCAATGCTAAATTTCTAATAAAGATATCATATATATAACAGCTAGAAGGGTTTAAAACAATGATTGGAAAAATTTTCGGGCCAAAAGAGCTCAGAGCGGCCTTGCCCTACCGATATCCGATACTGATGCTTGATCGGGCAACAGCTGAAAGTGAAACCCGTTTTATCGGAGTGAAAAATCTCAGCATCAACGAATTATTTTTTCAGGGACACTTCCCGAATCACCCGATTATGCCGGGAGTATTGCAGCTTGAGGCAATGAAACAGTTGGCACAGCTGGCAATCAGCGATAAAATGCGGGTGGGCGGGGAACAGGAAATCTATATGAAACGGGTGGAAAAGGTAAAGTTCCGCAAACCCAATAATCCGGGAGACCGGGTGTGGATTGTTGCCGATTTGTTGGAAATGGACGATCAGATTGCGGTTTTTAACTGCAAAACCAGCAATAATGTTGGTGTTTCTTGTCAGGCAGTGATTACATTGGCAATGCGGGATTTGACCGGGCCGGAGGGTATGCCTGAACCATATGATCACTACGATAAATCGACTGATACGGTGATGGATGTAACTCAAATTATGTCGTTGGTGCCGCATCGCTATCCTTTTTTATTGATAGACAACATCGCCAAGGTTGATGGTGATCGCGTTGTGGCGGTGAAGAATGTTTCTATGAATGAAGAAATGTTTGCCGGTTTTGTTCAGTCAAATCCCACACTTCCGGTAGCACTGCAATGTGAAATTATTGCGCAGGCCGGCTGTGCTTGTGTCTTGTCCCGCGAGGAGAATAAGGGAAAAATTGGTTATTTTATGTCCATTGATTTTGCTGACGCGTTGCATCCGGTTTATCCGGGAGACCGGCTTATTTGCGAAATTCAGGTGCCATCCGGTAAATCTCGTTTTGGCAAGGGGAACGGAAGTATTCGCGTAGGCAACACCACAGTGATGGAGAGTTCGTTAACCTTTGCTATTGTTGATCCTTGATCCTGAAAGATCATTGAGAATCGCAATAATACTTAAACCTGTGTTTGCAGGGGTATTACAGTTCTAATCTAATTCCGTTAACTGCTTAATTCAGGTTGACACCTCGGGATACCGAATGGCATGAATGCATTGCGTATAAACAACCTTTTCAAGGGTAACGATTATACCACTTCACCGGAAACGCGTCGCTTTCTGTTAGACCGTCTTCTGTTGGGTTGGCGCGGCTATTTCTATTTGCGCAATTTTTATATTTTTGTGCAAACCGGCCGATGTGCCAGGCGTGGTCAGTTGACCAAGGAGAAGCAAATATTTTTTTCGAATCAAAATATTCGTTTAATTGAAGGTTGTGGCGGTAAAATCGCATTGGCTGGTTTAGATCATTTGCGTGAGGTTGCCGGGAAGCCGGTTATTCTTATGGGGAATCACATGAGTTTTCTCGAGACCGCTGTATTTCACGCCATTGTTCGGCCGCATCTGGATTTCACGTTTGTCATCAAGCGTTCGTTGTTCGGGGTGCCTTATTTTGGCGATATCATGCGTTCGTTGCAGGCAATTCCGGTTGGCCGCAAAAAGCCGCGGGATGATTTAAAAACGGTATTGCATGAAGGGAAAAAGACACTTGCGGCCGGCCGGTCAATTATTCTTTTTCCTCAGGCGACGCGCAGTGAGCAGTTTGTGCCCGAAAATTTCAATTCAATTGGGATCAAATTGGCAAAGTCCGTTGGGGTTAAGGTAGTGCCATTTGCCTTGAAAACCGATTTTCTGGGTAACGGGCGTTGGATTCGCGAGCTTGGTCCGATTCGCCGGGATCGAACGGTACACTTTGAATTTGCCGAACCGATGCAAATTCAAAACGATGGCAAAGAGGCACATATCAGGATCGTTAATTTTATCAACCGGAAACTGGCCGAATGGCATCAGTAAGCAAAATTGTTGTAATGCCTCACTCTTTCCTTTGGGACGGGGTCAATACTACACAGTCTCGTCGTTCCTCCTCGGGTGTCGTAGCCTCGACCCCACCCAAAGAGTGAGGGATTACAAATTGTTCTGTAATGCCAACAATACACTCGTATACAAAATTTGACAAAAATGACCATGATAGAAACAACATTGACGCCGATGATGAAACAATATCGGCAGGCCAAATCAGAAATTCCACAAGATGCAATTTTACTGTTTCGTCTGGGGGATTTTTACGAGGTCTTTTTCGAAGACGCGGTTCGCGCCAGTTCCATTTTGGATATAACTCTGACTAAGCGCGGCGGCGTGCCGATGGCTGGTGTTCCTTATCACGCGCTTGACAATTATCTACCGCGACTGCTTCAATCCGGAGTCAAAGTGGCTATTGCCGAACAGATCGAAAATCCCAAATTTGCCAAAGGGATAGTTAAACGCCAAATTACCCGGATAATAACACCTGGCACGGTGATTGACAGCACCGCTTTACATCCTGAAAAAAACAATTTTCTGGCTTCGTTGGTTGAACGCAAAGGACGCTATGGTGTTGCTTCGCTGGATATCAGTACCGGTGAGTTCAAGGTAACGGAACTTGACAACGAAGATCAGGTGGAATCAGAACTCAACCGATTAGGCGCCAGGGAGTGCATTATTCCGGAATCACTGTCACGTGATTGGGAGAATAAGCGTATTAACTTATCAATCAATCCCGGCATGCTTCGAACTCCGCTGGAAGATTGGATATTTGCTTTTGACGTGGCTGATGAGTTATTGAAACGACAGTTTGAAGTTGCTTCTCTGGACGGGTTCGGTTGTCGCGACTGCCACTTGGGGGTTTGTGCTGCCGGCGCGATATTGCATTATGCTACCGAGAATCTCAGACAGAGCGCAACCCACGTTCGAAAGCTGAGAGTTTACGCCAATAACTCTTATTTGGCTCTTGATTCAATTTCCCAACGTAATCTGGAACTGGTTGAGCCAAGATTTGGTTCATCAAAAGAGACTACGCTGTTTGCGGTGCTTGACCAGACCGTAACGCCGATGGGAAGTCGGTTGTTGCGCGATTGGATACTGCGTCCACGGTATAATAAAAATCGCATTAGCGCCCGATTGGATGCGGTTGGGGCTTTACATGATGATCCATTGACCCGTTCTGAAGTTCGCGAGGTTATTGCGATTGTACGCGATCTTGAGCGTATTGTTGCACGCCTGAATATCGGTAATGCCAACGCGCGCGATATGTTGGCGTTGGCCGACGGCTTATCCATGGTACCCGGAGTTAAAGCCCTGTTGACGAATTTTGATACTGTTTTGACCAATAAACTCAGAGAAATGCTTCACGACTTGCCGCAATTAACGGAACGCATTCAGCGGGCAATTGCCGAGGAGCCTCCGGCCATATTATCTGAAGGTAATATTATTCGCGTTGGCTACAATAAAGAACTTGATGAATTGCGAAGCTCCTCAACTGAAGGGAAAAAATGGTTGGCTGAAATTCAGGTTAAGGAACAGGAACGAACCGGGATTAAATCACTTAAAATAAAATACAATAAGGTTTTTGGCTACTATATTGAGATCAGCAAGGCAAATCTGCAATTAGTGCCTGATGACTATATTCGCAAACAAACCCTGGTTAATGCTGAACGCTTTATTACGCCCGAACTGAAGGAAATTGAAAACAAAATTCTCGGAGCTGAAGACAAATCTAAAGCACTTGAATATGAATTGTTTCAGGAATTGCGCGAATATTCGTTGCAGTTTACCGCGCCGATTCAGGAAATTTCTTCCGCTCTGGCAACGCTCGACGTGCTTGGCGCCCTGGCCGAATGCGCAGCCCGCTACCGCTATGTCCGACCGCGTATAACCGAGGACGAGTCTCTGATGATTAAGGCGGGACGTCATCCCGTACTTGACGCGACAATGCAGGGGGAGCGGTTCGTCCCGAATGACACGGTTTTGGATGGTGATCGGAATCGGATGATGATTATCACCGGCCCTAATATGGCGGGAAAATCTACATACATCAGACAGACAGCGCTGTTGGTGTTGCTTGCTCAAATGGGTTCGTTTGTTCCTGCGGAAAAAGCGGTAATTGGCATGGTTGATCGTATTTTTACCCGTGTTGGCGCTGCGGATGATATTTCCCGAGGCCAGAGTACATTTATGGTAGAGATGGTAGAAACAGCCAATATTTTGCATCATGCCACGAACAAAAGTCTGGTTATTTTGGATGAAATTGGCCGTGGCACCAGTACTTTTGACGGGTTGAGTATTGCCTGGGCAGTGGCAGAGTTTTTGCATGATAATCCCGGCAGTTCTGCCAGAACACTATTTGCTACCCACTATCATGAATTGACCGAGTTGGCATTGACTAAACGCGGCATAAAAAATTACAATGTTGCGGTTAAAGAGTATGGTGAAAAAATTATTTTTCTCAGGCAAATCGTACCCGGAGGCACTGATAAAAGTTATGGTATTCACGTGGCCAAACTGGCGGGATTGCCGGAATCTGTATTGAGTCGGGCTAAGGAAATTCTGGAGAATCTTGAGAATAGTGCCATGGCTCCGGATGGTGAGCCGGTTATCGCCGCACGTCATACCCGCGAAGAACCAGATGCATATCCAGACGATACTCCGGCGGTTTCTGAGTCGCTCGTTGTTGACGTTGTCCAGTCGTCTCAACCACCGAAGGAATTAATTCAACCTCAACTTTTTTGAAATAAAGTATATATATGGAAGAATCTTTGATCGATGTTATCGTACTTGCGATGGTTCAGGGGGTGGCTGAATTTTTGCCAATAAGCTCTTCCGGACATTTGGTGGTGTTGGGGAAACTGCTGGGATACGCACCCGATGCCGGTGTTCGTATGAATATTGTGCTCCACGCCGGCACGTTGCTGGCAATTGCAATATTTTATTTCAAGGAACTGCTGGCATTGCTGAAATGCAAAGAGACATCACTTTTGACCGCGCTGATGGTCGGAACAATTCCTGCCGGAATTATCGGTATCGTGGTCAACAAAACCGGGATCGACGAGTTGTTGTTCAATAATTTACTGATACCGGGTTGTGGATTTCTTATTACCGCTTTCATGCTGCAATTTGGCGTGAAGGCGCAGGCAAGTGAAGTTGCGTTAGACAAGATTTCTATAAGGCATGCGCTCTTGATTGGTTTGGCTCAGGCGCTGGCGATAACGCCGGGTATATCCAGATCCGGCTCAACGATTGCGGTTGGACTTCGTCTGGGATTACGCAAAGAGGATGCCGCCCGCTTCTCTTTTCTGTTGGCGATGCCGGTTATTGCCGGGGCAACACTGCTGGAAGTGCTGTCGGCGCTTAGCGAAACCGGTGTAGGTATTTCGGCGTCGGCGGAAAACATCGCACTGGTGGCAGGGTTTGTGACTGCCGCCATTGTCGGCTATGTTTCTTTGCGAGTGCTGTTGCAGATTCTGCAACGCGGTAAATTACATATTTTTTCCTGGTATCTCTGGATTTTGGGTGGCGCGGTCATCGGTTGGGCCATTATTGATTTATTATCCTAAAAAAAGCGGTAAGAATTATAATCGGGATTTCGAATAGAGGCTTCAAGATTATGAGAAGAAACATCATTGGTTTTTTGCTTGCAGTTGTGATAGTCGGACGTCGATTCCAGGTGGCATCTGCGGTAATTATGCTGGTTATACTACTTACCGGGTGCGCGACCACTATTGAAACTGCGCCATTTCAGCTCTTCTCACAAACTGTGGAGTATACCGGGAAGACGATGGATAAGGTAATCCATACTACAGGCGATTTGTTCAAAGACGAATTTATCCGTGACTTCGCGGCTAATTCTGATACACAGCTGTCTGAACTGAAACTGAAAACCACCGGGGATTTATCCCGGGAGATACGGCAGGATTCACTGCCTTTGTTTATGCAGATTGGACAGTCGCGGGTTGCGCTCATTTTGCTCAATGAAGCGCTCAACTCCTATGCTGAATTACTATTGCAACTGGCAAACGATAAGCTGCTCACTCCAAAAATGTTTTCACAGCTGGAAAAAAGTCTTAATCGCAGCGTGACTACAGTGTTCAAGACACTGATACCGGAGCAAAAGACAGTCGTTCCCGAGATTTTGTCGCAGACAGCCGGTGATTTGATGCGACACTATCTTGAAAGCAAACGGCGAAGTTATCTGGTGGAGGCCATTCGTGAAAATCATCACAATATTGAAGCTTACTCAATGCTTGTGCGGGAAATTGTACTGAAGTGTCGAAATGATATTAAGCGTTATTATACCAACGAAACCGCCCGAATGTCTGAACAGTGGGTTGTTGCCACAAAGGCCGATAAACAAAAGGATCGCGAGAAGTTGGCTCGCGCCATGGTGGCGCTTAATACACAGTTTATTAATACTCTCGATTTGCTTGAAGCATTGGACAACGCATACGCGGCTTTGCCGATGGCTAATGCTGATTTGGCAATCGCCGTTGAGCTGCCGGGTACCACTCTGGCTAATCTTGAGCGATTCCAGCAGGCGTCGCGCTTGATTAAAGCGTTGCAACAGTAAATATCCGGCCCATCCATTCGGACAACGTATTGATTTGGAGACCCGATCCCGATTTCGATTTTGATTTGGATTATCCCAACAAGGTTTTCTGAGCCCGGTCGGTCGGTGCTGATAAAAGTTTTGCAACTGGCTCAAAAGTATGAAAACGGGGAAT
>JAGYNC010000041.1 GCA_018400135.1 Victivallaceae bacterium | reverse complement strand
TCCCCCCTCAAGGTAACGAGTGCTGAAGAGTGAGGCCTTACAAACTTTTCACTAATTTTTGATAAAAGCATAACCGGCAGATGAAATTTCCGGTTTTTGTGTTAGCTTTTAAGCATCCAGTTTATCACGGATTCAGGGAAAATTAAACATGGCAAATAACCGTACTTATAATGATTTTTATCCAACAGCATTGACTATCGCCGGGAGTGATAGCGGGGGAGGTGCTGGTATTCAGGCGGATTTACGCACCTTCATCGCCTACGGCGTATATGGATGTTCCGCGATAACCGCATTGACTGCGCAAAATCCACTAACCATGGCCGAAGTTATGCCGGCAACTCCACAGATGGTAGCTGCTCAAATCAAGGCAGTTACCGACAAAATCGCCGTCAAGGCTGTCAAAACCGGAATGCTTTTCAGTTCTGCTATTATTGAGCAAACAGCAAACGTACTTAATGACATAAATTTGCCGGTGGTAGTCGATCCGGTTATTGTTTCCACCAGCGGAGCGAGACTGCTTGAAGAAGACGCAATAACGTTGCTTAAGGAAAAGCTGTTACCGGTAACAACCTGGATAACGCCAAATGTTCCCGAGGCGGAACTATTGCTGGATATGAAAATCATCGATCGCAAAAGTATGCTTGAGGCGGCACGACTCTTTTTTGATAAATGGAACTGTCACTGCGTCATCAAAGCAGGACATCTGCTGGAAGGTCTTGACGTCGCCGCTGATATTATCTGCTACAACGGCGACCTTTATGAATTGAGTTCGCCTAAAATGACTCTTAAACAAACCACTTCGCACGGCGGCGGATGCACTTTCAGCGCAGCCATGGCCGCTGGCATCGCGCTGAACTTCGACTGGCAAAAAACATTGCTTACCGCAAAAGAGTTTGTTTTTGGCTCGCTGGCCGAATGTGTTTTAATCGGAAACAAACTTGAAGCCATGTATCCGCCACACGATTCCTATAAAGAGAAAACCATGCTGATTCCGATTGTATAACCTTGAATCGATGACAAGTCGGATAATTTAAATTTTCAATTTTAATAGCAAACATATTCTTATTAAAATAATTGTTAAAATCATTATCTACAACAAGTTAGAATTAATTATATACTCCATCAGGCAGTAATTGGCAAAATCAACCAAAACGATGTATCAATTCAAAAAAATTATATTATGCCGCCAGCAAATATCCGTCTCGAATATTTCTGCCCGAACCTTCCTGCCATTCATGATCGGATTGTTTGTCACCATTATTCCGTTGTCTCTCTCTGCCGTAACTGCCCCTGATTCTCGACTGCAAATCCGTTATATCCGCCAGGGTGATCAAAAATATATCTATTTACGCGATGTGGCCACTTACTACGGCATGGAGTGTTTCGTCTGGAAAGACCACACCGTGTTGAGTAGCAAATACAGCAAACTTATTTTCTACTCAGATAAACGCTCGGCCGAACTCAATGGAGTTAGCGTATCGCTGCTGTTCGCTCCCTTTACCCGCGGGATCCAGTCCTTCATCAACTACGCCGACTTTCTCTACACAGTAGACCCTCTTTTGCGTTCGGCGGCACTGATCGGACAAAAACCAAAAGTAATTGTCATTGATCCCGGACACGGCGGCAAAGATAAAGGGGGCGCGGGAACACATTTCGCAGAAAAAAATATTGTATTATCTATGGCAAAAAAATTAAGTACACTGTTGCAACGTCAGGGGTTTCGCGTTGTTCTTACCAGAAATAATGACACTACCGTCTCGCTTCAACAGCGGGTAAACCGTGCCCGCTCCGTCAAAGCTGATTTATATATCTCACTGCATGCCAATATTGCTGCAGATAAACAGGTTTCCGGCGTTGAAACCTTCTGCATGACTCCGGCGGGTACTCCCTCAACCTACTCAAATTCTCCATCAAATAATAAAGAGTCAGGCAATCTTTTTGACCAGAATAATATGGCGCTGGCGTTCTACATCCAGCAAGGATTGATTAAGCGCACCAAGGCCACAGATCGTGGGGTCAGACGCGCGCGTTTCTATGTGTTACGCAATGTCAACTGTCCGGCAGTTCTTGTTGAAACCGGATTTCTTTCCAACCGCAACGAGGAAAGTAAACTCAACACCAACTGGTACCAGAATTTGATTGTGCGCGGTATTGCCGAAGGAATCCTCAGATACCACCGCCGCCTAATTCATCAATAATCGTTATCCTCTACCTCCATCCCCGGCGTCTGAGTAAATAATCCCTGAGCATTTGATTGCGGTTGCCAAGTACTGATTCATGAACGTAAGTCCATGTCTATCAATGGTTAAATAACATTATCGGTAAATTTAGATTAAATTGCAATAATTTATCAACCGATAGTGTTTTGCAGTAGCTGTAGAGTTTCCGGGGATGGGTGTTTGTGCCAAATGCCACGGTTGGGGGAAATGCCGTTCATGCCACGAACATACAGATAGTAAACGCCGCCAAAATGTTCAGAAAATTGATAGTTCGGCAGACGTTGGGACAAATATTTATCCAGCGCCAAAGTATAGATGGCTGCTTGCAATAAATAATTGCTACTGGCCATACTGTGTTCAATTTCCGACGTTGCATAACAGCTGCCGGTGTTGCCAAGCAAATTGGTTTTCCAGTCGAGGATGTAGAATTGCTGTTGCCATTTTAACAGCAAATCTATTTTACCGGTCATCATCCCGCGCAACATATCTTCATCATTTGTCGGGTCAATATTTCCCCGGAGTTGGCCAAATTCCTCTATCACTCTGTTTAAGCGTTGGTAATCGAGATGCTGCGGCACTGGAAAGAAAAACTCCATTTCAGCAACAGTTGATTCCGGCGCTACATCAGCGAGACAAAAACAACTCTTGCCATGTTCATTTGGCAGTGGTGTATTCAACACTTTATCAAGCATGGCGCAAATCTGGTCGATGCGTCTGTTGCGAATCGCTGGATAGGTCGGAGAATCCGGTACATCATCAATCCTTCCAAAAGCCTCAAGGGTATTGCCAATAGTCTCCCGGATAGACTTATCCTGCTGCCAGCCAAGGTGTTTTACCATCCGAAAATCCAGGCGTTCAAAGATATGGTGAATACAGTTGCCGGTAACTGTTCCTCCCGGAAAATCCGCCGATAGCGCCGGGACGTCATCATCGTTTATTTCCGGAATAATGATTTCATTTAATGTTTCCGGTTCATCATCCAATTCAAATTCGGAGTGATGATCGGTCTCGGAATGGGCCGTTAGCGCCGAAAAACTCATAATATGCCATGACGCCGGGAAAACCCGGTCAAATTTCGGCAAGACGATTTCCGGCGGTGTATCGTCAAGACGATATTGTACTGGCTCCATTGAGGGACAACCGTACTCGATAAAAGGGGATTGCAACCAACGGTAGAAGTTGCCCAACCTTACATCCACTTTGCCTCCGTTAAGGAGTTTATCCAATTCGTTGTCGGCAAAGTTGCCGGCAAGGTAGCCTGGCGCGGTTTTTTCGATATTGTTGATATTGGGCCAGGTCATGCAACAATAATTTATTGCTCTGGTGAGTGCCACATAGACCAGGCGTATCAGCTCTCCAAGTTCTTCACGGTGATATTGACGCAATGCTTCTAAACTTGATGTTGTTCCCGAATGGAAACGCAGTTGGTAACCGGAACTGACAGGCTGGTGATAAAAAAAAGTCTCATCCTTCTTATGACGATTTTCCAATGAACGATTCCACATAAATGGACAAAACACCAAGCCGAATTGCAACCCTTTGCTTTTATGGACGGTCATGATTTTGACGGCGTCTTCGTCGGTCTCCAGGCGTCGCTCGTATTCTTCGTGCTCTTCAGGCTGCTGAATTCGTTGGCGCAGCAAGGCAAGAACCGCAGTTACTCCAAGTCGGCAGCGACGTGCCTCCCGGTGAATGAGTTCGCCGAGATGCAGCAGATCGGTCAGGCGACGTTCGCCGTCCGGAAGCGACAGTAAATTGCATCGGATATCTTTTCGCGGAACAGATAATTCAGACCGTAATGGTGTTCTTTCCGAACGCAACAAGCGAAAAAACATCTGAATGAACCCATGTTCATGCCACACCTGAAGTAATCGCGAAAATAGTTCCTGCCAGGGGGCGGCCTCATTTTCGTCTTCAAGCCGCAAAATATCCTGCAAGGTAAATTGGAACAACGGTGTTGCCAATGCGGTTTTCACCAGTCGCATATTGCCGGGACTGGCAATGGCACTCAATGCGAGGTAGAGATTAACTGCTTCTTCGGACTCAAAAACGTTGCCGGCATGTTGCACCGCGGCGGGAACTTTCAGCCGGGTAAGCGAACGGCACATCTCCATAGCCTCTTTCTTGGTATCAGTAAGCACAGCAATATCGTTGGCGCGTACCGGCCGCCAACTTTCGTCTGCGGACGACTCAAAACGCGCCAGCGGAAGCTCCGCCTCGTCCCGTTGTCGAGCCAACGCCAAAATTTCTGCTATTTTCAAGGAAGTTGCGTTACGTGCCATAGTCGACGCAACATCTTTATTCATCGCCTTGTTTTCATCGTTTTTCAGTTCCCAGATTTTAAACGGTTTTTGTTCAACGTTACCCCCGATTATAACCAGTTTGTCTGGAATTTTGCCGGAAACAGCCGGTATAAACTGGATGTGTTCGTTGACAAACGGATTGTCGCGGTCGAAAACCTGATTGACTGCCTCAATCAGGCGTGGGCTGGAACGATAGTTACGGCTCAACGTGGATTTGTTGTTTTCAGGCAACTCGTTGGCCACCTGCAGATATGAGTAGATGTCAGCGCCGCGAAAAGCATAGATGGACTGTTTCGGGTCGCCGACCATTATCATCAAGGATTCAGCGTGGTGAAAAATCTTTTGAAAAATGGCGAACTGCACCGGATCAGTATCCTGAAATTCATCGATCAAAGCCACAGGGAAACGACGCCTGATTTTTTCAGCAAATTCCGGTGAGACGGTAACGGCATCATGCATATCCCGTAGCAAGTCATCGAAAGATTGCACCCCCTGTATTTGCTTTTTATTCTCCAACATTTTTTCAGCATTGGCTTTGGCAATAAATTCCATTTGCACTGCAACGCGAAAAGTTCTCATTTCGGCAACAATGTCGTCCGCGATTTCAGCGAGTTCAGAAATAAAGCACGGGGTTGTCCCGTTATCATCAAAGGTGACTTCTCCGGGCCATGGGGTCTTCGGCTTTTTGCGGATATTTTCCGGTAATAGAGTCAGAATTGCAGCGATTCCCAGCGCCGCCGCACAACGTTCACCGGGCTCGTTATCAGAATGCAGTCCCGCATACCTGTCCGACGTAAGTTGTGACTTCCTGGTAAAATTGTTACACGTGGCATTCAACAAGTTCGCGATATCACGTTCAACCCAGTAATCAAGCAAACGACTACAGGCATCCTCAAGTCTTTCGGTTGCTATCGACAACGAAACTTCATGCTTATAATCAAAATAAGGATATTTTCTTGTTAAACGAAATATCTGCCGCAACGCTTCAGGATCAAGCTTGACGGCCGCAGCGGCAATAGCCGCGAATCGGTTGTTCTTACCATAGAAATTAGCTCGCCAGAAATCTTCCGCCACTTCCTGCAGTAACTCGCTGTCGTCACCTATCAGTTCCAGATCAAAACGTACTCCACTCTCAAACGCAAATTCGTTCAGCATCCGATAACAAAAACCGTGAATCGTCGCAATCGTCGCTTCGTCGAAACTCAAAAGCGCCAGCCGGAGTTGCCGATTGAGTCGATGTAAGCGTTGGGGTGTTACCGGCCCGCCTTGTTTGATAATTGTTGCAACAAATTCCGGCAGTTCCAGAGATAAGGTTTCCGTGTCAAGACTACGCCGCAATTGACGATAGACAGCAGAAATTTTGTCGCGCACCCGTAAAATAAGTTCGGCAGTGGCTGCCTCGGTAAAGGTAACAACCAACATTTCCCGTAGCGCGATTTCACGCCTTGATCCATCCGGCAATTTGATCCCTTCGAGCAGCAGACGGATCACCAGATTTTCCAGCGCAGTCGTTTTGCCGCAACCGGCACCAGCCACAATCAAGCCGTTTTTTCCGACCTGGAGTGGATAGGTAGTAACATCAAATTCCGTCATCTTCATCTGCTCCCTTGGTGAACTCTATGGGTTCAAACAATAAATCGTAAATTTTAACCGCCAAAGAGTGAAAACCCGGCCAGTTTTTGCATTCAGTACCAAAACAAAAGCGAATGAAGTCGTCCTCAACCTCCCCTACACGCTGAAATCCATTTTCCCACTTACCAGTTCGGGCGGTAGTCAAGGCATTTTTGACATTACCTGAACCAATATATGCCTGAGCGTACTTAATTGAGGTTTCTGGGAAAAATGGCAGTGGAACTTGTAATCCCAGCCGATAAAGCCGTAATAACTCGTTAAGTTTTGACCGGGCTGAGTCGGTTGTTATCGGATTCATTCGACAATACCCATCGCGTCCCAGCAAACGTGCTTCCGCTTCAGAAGTTCCCGACGCGCACAACGCCAATCCGTTCAAGGCGCATTCAATGTGGTATCGATTTTTATCCTTTATTTTACTGAATCTGTAATCAATCTGTCTGGTGGTAGAATCATTATTGTACCCGTAAATATTATTCAACTCAATTTGCAAACCGCCTTCGGACAATGTTAACGCGCTGTTGATTGGCTCCATCGGTTTGCCGAGCGACGCTACTATTCGGTCGACAAACGGACAAAATTCACTGAATAGCGTATCAAACATCTGGTCTCCCCATGCACCAACCGGCAATACCCCAGCCGCGTGAAAATTTTCCCTTAACTCCAGGTGTAAAGATTTCTTATTCAGAGTCTTCCATTGCGCCAAAGAAAAATGCAACATCTCCTGCACCAAACGATAACGGCTTAAATAATCAAGATCAAATGGCTCCTTCTCGGCCGGTTCCTGAGTGTCCCGCAACGACGGAACGAGCTGAAGTTGTTTTTCCAAAAAATAACGGCTCGGGTTACGATAAAATTCAATTAGCTCGGACAATGTCACCTCTATAGCTTCATGAGAATAATCTCCTGATTCAACGCCAGCGCCCGATTCGGATTCCATAACATCCGATAACATGTCAGCCAAAAAATCAAACTCTCGGGATGGTTCAAATAATTGGCGGGCAGCCATGGCGTTAGTTCGGGAGTAGGAAACAAGTTGTTTCGCGCTATCAGAATCCGGCGAAAAATATTTCCAGTTGAACGCCTGAAGCGGGTGAACACTGCGAATCTGTTCAATTATTTCGTCATCGTTTTCGGCATGATAGTACTCTGTCAGATAATCCAATAATTCGGAAACTAATACACTTGGTGGTAGCGGCGCATTGTCCTTGATGCTTTGCCCCACATAACTCAGATACAAGCAATCCCGAGCAGAGAGTAACGCTTCGAGAAATAAAAACCGATCGTCGTTTCTGGAAGAACGATCACCATAGCGCGGATAGCGTTGAAGCAAATCAAAAGAAAGCGCTTTGGCCATACGCGGAAAACTTTTTTCGTCCATTCCCAACAGGCAAATGATGCGGGCTGGAATACTGCGCATTGGCCGCAGTTCACAAAAAGTGATCCCTCCGCGCAGGAACCCGCCGGAAATTGCAGAGCGTTGACAGCGTCGCCTCAACTCGCTGATAATAACCGGGGGCGACACTGCAACCTGTTCCCCGGCGGCTGCCAGATCGCTGGTGGTTGTATTAATTACTTCCCGCAACATGCCAACTTCACGGGCAAATTCAGGTTGCGACGCAAAAAAACCATCAATTGTCCGCAGCAATACTGCTTTCCACCAACTGGCGGTATAGATATCATTATCTAATTGTCGAAGATAGAGCTCTTCGCGCAACCCGAACAAACGTTCCAAAAATTCGACCAGATTACCGAGCAGTTCAGCATTACTGCCATCACAACAGTAAAAAGGTAACAGTTTTTCGCCTGACACAGAAGTATAAATTTGTTCAGGTTCAGTATCGGAACCAAACGCGAACCCTGCCAACATCCGTTTCAAACCATCTCGCCAGGACTGGGCAGAAAAGGCGATGCCACAGGTTTGTTCTCTAAAACAACCATCCACCCCCCAACTGACATTGGCTCTGATTAACCAGCTTCGAACGATTTCCAAACGCTCAGGAGTAAAATCAAATCTGGCGGCAATTGCCGGTGTTTCCAGAATAGAAATAATTTCCGGCGCTTTAAAACGCCCCGAAGTTGCTTGCAGCAACGAAATAAAAGCTTCAACCGCAGGCAAGGCAGCATACGGGTTGCGATCGGCAATGGAAATCTGGCACCAACGCGGATCGCTTTTTTCTCGAGAAGTAAAAACCGCCTCAATAAACGGAGTATAAGTTTCAATATCCGGCGTCAACACCAGTACATCTTTTGGCATCAATGATGAATCGTGCAGAAATATTTCCGTAAGATTTTCGAGAAGAATTTCAACCTCCCGCATTCTGCTGTAGCATGAATGTAGTTGAATACTCCGGTCTGAGCTTGCAATCGCCAAAGGACTTGAAGTGGCGCGATTGAGTTGAATATCCCGCTGTACTTGATGCAATAAGAGTTGTGGCGAAACGGGTTCTTCGAAGTATGGCTCGGGAGTTTCGTCTGTTTCACCAAGCAATCCGAAAAACTCCTTACCTTGCAATCCAAGTGAATTAAGAAATGGATTGCCGCTGTCAAGGTAAACAGGTTCATTTAACTCTTCTTCACTGCCACGACAATCAGCTTTCTCGACAATATTTCGGGTCTCTCCCAGTAGCCGCTTCAAACCGATTTTTTCACTTAAATCGTACTGCCACTCATCTTGTGACGGGTTAAAGTAGTAAAAATAAACTTGAACGTAACGCGATATTGCCAGAAAAATATCCAAATAAGCTGGAGACATTGATGAAAAACCGAAAAGAAATATCCGTCGCGTTGACTCAAGTTCTTTGAATGTTACGGGTCGCGTATTAACGGTTGAATAAATATCCGGATAAGTGCAACACATAAAGTCGCGGTACAAAGCGGCAAAATGTCGCCGTTTATCCCCTACTGTTTTTTGCCACAATTTCCACAACCAGACACTCTGCCGATCACGTCCCAACGGATTATGTCCATTATCCCATTCTCTAATCAAGTCCGGGCGAAAGACTAATAATTGTTCAAACAATTCAGCGATCCTGAATGAAATGCCAAATTTTTTAAGTCCATCCGGATCATCTTCACAATAATTTTTCAATTCAGAAAAGCTATCGTTATCGGCAATAAGTTGGGATAAAGTCGCAAAAATTTTCCATACCTGAAGCTCAGGTTTCAGTAAATTTTCTTCATGACCGGTTAGTAGTGGCTTGAAAACATAATCAGAGACAAATTTGCCTGGAAACGGAAATTTAACGTTGCCACAAATGCCATTGCGTCCGGCAAGTGTTAACTGCAGCCACCGCGCCATGCCGCCGCTTTGTACTACTATGAGTTCAGGACTAAGTACCGATTTGCCACAATCTGTGGCGAGACGCAACGACAAATCTTCCGCCAGTTTTTCCAGTCGATTGCTGCTGATTAAATGAAATTGGTTTGATTTGGTTGCCAAAAAAACTATCCCGCACGAAATTTTTCAGGCGCGTTGCGCCAATTTTTGCATACTCGTTAATATTCAATGTCATTATTTCCGAACCGCGCAGCCCGAAATCGGCGCATGCCGTGTGAGAGAAAATACTTGGTAGTCGGCAGTATGGACTATTTCTTGTCTGGAACCGGCTGCAAACGTGGCGGACTCCCTGGAGGTGAATCTTCAAAAACAAAACGCTGGACACCCGGTTGTTGTTTTGTTGCAACTTCTGACTGCCCGGAGCTGATCGGCTCCTCATAGGAAATATCCATTTCCGTTTTCTTTATAGCATCAATCAATTCCAACGTTAATTTATTGGCACGTCTTTGCTCAATAATCAACTCGGAAAGAAAGGTTTGCATGGCCTTGAGATTGGTTCCCATACCGGTAAGATTGGTATCCATGTCTCGACGAAAAACCGTAAATTGGAAATAAAATTTTGCCAATTTTGCCATAGTCAACACAAAGACCAACCAGGTTAATGTGCCGCCAACAATAAGAACAAAATTAAAACCGCTGAAATCACTGAACATCTTCCGATCATCTCCCTTGATTTATGGCAGGATTTACCCGCCCAAATCAAATATTTTTTATTTTCTCCAAGTCAAACGAATTTTGTAAACCATATTATATTTGCCGCTTGCTGCTCCGCTCAAGCGGGGTGGTCAATACAGCGACGTTTTGCCGTCCCGGCGATTGCGGAACAAGCTCGCATTTTGTCCTGCAAGACAAGGCTGCTGCCATTTATCGCGACGCCACAATTGCAAAATCAACTTAATTGTCAAATCAAAAAAAATCAAGCAAAGTACATGAAATAATTAATGCCTGAACGAAAAAGGAGTAATCCCTCACCCTTTGGGTGGGGGTCAAGGCTACGACACCCGAGGAGGAACGACGAGGCTGTGTAGTATTGACCCCGAACCAAAGGAAAGAGTGAGGCATTACGAAAAAGGTACTCGTCCGGTCTTTCCAACAATGCAATGCCTGAAAGTGGCGCCAGGTTTCGATGACAACGTGCCGCAGCAACTCCGTACGACGGAGGACGAGAATGTGCTTCCCGGGGTATGCCCGGTGGCGGGTTGCCCTGACGACAGATGCTCTCAGCGTGTGCGCCCCGACGGTCAGACACCCGAATCAGGAAACGGATTCACAAATAGTTTAAAATACTCGCGAACCATATTTCAGGGTTTCGCATTGTGAGTTGCAATACCAATGATAACGCAATAGATTGTATCCTGATTTTACACTAGTTTGTTTTTCGGAGGTTCAGCGGCTATGCACACGACAACACATGGGGTTAGATTCTCCCTGCCTGTTCAGATAGGCATTATTGATATTGGCGCTTACTCAATACGTCTGGAGATATTCCAGGTTGACAACAAAAACCGTTGTAAAATTCTCGAACAACTTTCCCAACCGCTTAATCTCGGTTATGATGTTTTTCGCAAAGGTGTTATCTCGCCACCCAAAGTCAATTTGTTGTGCAGTATTCTCAAGGAGTTTTCCCATAAACTCAAGGAATATGGGATTAAACACCACCGAACCATTGCCACCAGCGCAATCCGTGAATCGTTTAATCGCGATATTCTAATCAGTCGGGTAATGTTTGAAACCGGACTAAAAATCGAGGTGCTTGAAGCGCAGGAAGAAGCAAGAATGTTGTTTGTCCTGATGCGTGAAGTAATGCAACAACAATATGATTTTACAGAATCCAATGCGTTTATTTTTGCGGTTGGCACTGGTTCTCTGATAATTATGTTTTCGGAAAACGGCAAATTACGCTGTGCCGAAACCGAAGCATTGGGAACAGTGCGCTTCTTTGACGAACTCGGGCGCACCGACGTCAACCCCGCAAAAATTATTGATTTGATGGAGTCATTCGAACTTACAACTCGATTCGCCGATGCATTGTCACAACGCAACGGCAAAGCGCTTAAAATTATCGGATTGGGTGCAGGATTGCGCGCGCTGATCAGCATCCGGAACAATTATCAAAAAAATAAGATTGTAGAACTGGCGCCTGAACATCTCCTGGCTATCATGGAGCAAATCCAGGATGAACCGCCGGAACGGCTTGCCGTGAAGTACCACATACCGGATCATGTCGCAATCAGCATGGCGCCCTCCGGTCATATTCTTAACTACTTTGTTAAAAAATTTAATTGCCATAATGTGATTTTCCCGTTGATCAGTACGCGTGACGCTCTGATTGCCGATATGTTTCGTGAAGAACCGGATCCGTTCGATGACGATATCATTGCATCGACAATTGCCATCGGTGAAAAATTTCGCTTTGAGCGCTGCCATGCCGAAAGTGTGGTACGAAACAGTATAAAAATCTTTAACTGCATCCAAAAGACTTTTGGCCTTTCAAATCGACTTAGAATACTGCTGAGAGTGGCGGCATTACTACATGATGTCGGACGTTTTGTCGATACGCGCAAACACCACAAACATTCTCACTATCTGGTAAGCAATATGCATTTACCGGGAATTTCAGAAAGAGAAATGCAGGTTATTGCCGTAGCCGTTCGCTATCACCGGAAGGCGATTCCCAGCACATCACATCCTGAATATACCTCCCTCTACCCGAATGATAAAGTGCAAGTCTGTCAGCTCGCAGCGATACTGCGGGTGGCTGACGCATTGGATCGAGCACACATGGATAAATTTGCAAAAATGAACGTCTCGCGCCGGGAAGACACACTCCTGGTGCGGGCACCTCTCCTCTCAGATTTAGCCTTGGAAAAACTTTATCTCAAAAAGAAAAGTAATCTGTTTCGCGAAGTTTATGGACTCAACGTCAAAACCAATGGAGAGTTGTAGTTGTCCCATGAAAGCAAATGAATTCGAACACGAAATCTTTCTTAATCGCGAACTCAGCTGGCTACAGTTCAACGATCGGGTTCTCGACGAAGCCGGTTGCAAAGCAAATTCGCTGTTGGATCGCCTCAAATTTATTGCCATCTGTAGTAGTAATCTTGACGAATTCTTCATGGTGCGCATGGCCGGACTGCGACAACTGGTAAAAATAAAACGGGACACTCCCGACTTTACCGGATTAACTTTGCGACAACAACTAATCCAGGCTCGCGCCCATATTGAGCGCATGCTGAAACGACAGTATCGTTACCTCAATCAAGAAATTTTGCCGGCGCTGGAAAAACATGGTATCTGTTTGCGTCGCCCCAATGAACTATCTGGCACGGCACAGCAAGCACTGAAAAAATTCTTTGACACACAAGTTTTTCCGATTCTAACGCCAATCGCGGTTGATCCCAGCCACCCTTTCCCTATTCTGCGCAATGGCGCTATTGAAATAGCTGTGAGCATGAAATCCGCGGCAAAACCAGAAACTGTTTACGCTTTTGTTGAGGTGCCGGAAGTCCTGCCCCGCTTTATTCCAGCCGATGAAGATTCTTCCACTCACACCTATGTGTTATTGGAACAATTAATTATGGACAATCTGCCATCACTCTTTACCAACTGTTGTATTGATCAATTTTTCCCTTTCAGGATCATCAGAGATATGGATTTTTCCATTGATGAAACCGGTGTCAGTGATTTGTTGCACTCAATAGAAAAAAACTTGCTCGAAAGACGCACCCGTGAACCTATCCAACTACAAATCCCCGTCGGCGTTCGAGGCAAACTTGCCACCTGGCTACATAATCAGTTTGATCTTGCAGCGGAATTCCGTTATAGGGTAGGACAACCACTTCACCTTCAGCAGTTCATGGCGTTAGCCGAAAGAGAAGCATCCAACCCAAAACTGACTGAACCAACCTGGCCGCCGTTAAAAGTGCCGGGCGTGAGCAACGATCTCCCGGTTATTGATTCAATTAAAGACAATAGTCCTTTTTGCATTATGTTGCCGTTTCACTCGTTCGATCCCGTTGTCAGGCTAATTAATGAGGCCGCGGAAGACCCCAATGTTCTCGCCATAAAACAAACGCTCTATCGCGTCAGCGGTAATTCCCCGGTAGTGCGCGCCCTCCAGCGTGCCGCCGAAAACGGCAAACAGGTAACCGTCATTGTCGAACTCAAAGCTCGTTTTGACGAAGGCAACAACATTATCTGGGCGCAACGTCTTGAAGAGTCCGGCGCTCATGTAATCTACGGTATTTCCGGGCTGAAAATCCACTGCAAGGCGTTGCTGATTATTCGCAAGGAATCAGGCATTATCCAACGTTATGTCCACCTGTCCACTGGCAATTACAACGATAAAACGGCTACCCTCTACACCGATATCGGCATAATGAGTTGTGACGCCAAACTGTGCGAAGACATTTCCGCGCTGTTCAACATTATGACTGGTTATTCCTCGCCCATGAGTAACTGGCACAAAATTGCTGTGGCGCCATTTAATTTAAGAGAAAAATCTCTGGCACTCATCGACCGTGAAACCCGCCTTTCAACACCGGAAAATCCCGGACATATCACTGCGAAAATGAACTCACTGGTTGATGAAGAAATTATTCGCCATTTGTATGAAGCGGCCCATGCCGGGGTAAAAATAGATCTTATCGTCAGAGGTATTTGTTGCCTCAAACCCGGCTATCTCACCAATAATATCCGGGTTATCAGCATTATTGATCGCTTCCTTGAACACAGCCGAATTTTTCGCTTTAAAAATGGCGGCAATCCCGAATACTACTTGTCCAGCGCCGACTGGATGCCGCGTAATCTCGACGCTAGAATTGAAATACTGTTTCCCGTCAGCAACGAACACAGTTGTCGTTTGCTCGATGAAATCCTGGCTATCCAACTTGAAGACCATGAAAAAGCTCGCGCACTGCGTTTTAACGGGCGTTATGTTAGAAAATTTTTCACCAATCACACTCCCGCCCGAAGTCAATGGCGAACCTATCAGATGTTGCAGAAATACGGCGAGACAGATACCCTCGGCGCCGCACCCCCAAAATTAACCGTATACACAGGAGTTGATTAATGCCAAAAACTATCGGAATCCTGACCGCCGGCGGCGACTGCCCCGGATTGAATGCCGTTATTCGTGCCGTTGGCAAAACCCTGGCCGCTTCCAGTCATCGCCTGCTGGGATTCAAGGACGGATTCGACGGCATTGCCTTTGATCGTACTATGCCACTGGGAGAAAACGATTTTTCCGGACTCCTGACGCTCGGTGGAACCATCCTCCACACCAGTCGCAATAAACCTCATAAAATGCCGGTCGGAAAAGAGATACTTGATATGACCAATGCCATCGTGGATAATTACCACAAACATCAGCTGTCATGCCTCATTTGCATTGGCGGTGGCGGCACTCATAAAAACGCCTTGCGTCTTAAAAATCAAGGACTCAATATTGTTACTCTTCCGAAAACCATCGACAACGACCTGTCAGGCACTGATATCACCGTTGGTTTTCACACCGCAGTTGACACCGTGACCCGGGCAATCGATAACCTTCACTCCACCGCCAGTAGTCATAAGCGTATCATGCTGGTCGAAATTATGGGACATCGCACCGGATGGCTCGCTCTTGCCGGCGGCATCGCCGGAGGCGGGGATGTCATTCTCATCCCGGAAATTCCCTATAAACCGGAAATGGTGGCTGAAACAATCAAACATCGCTCACGCAGTGGTAAACTATTCAGCATTGTCCCCATTGCCGAAGGCGTATATCCTCTTGATGCTCAAATCGCCTTCGCCAATGCCACCGCAAGAAAAGCCGCCGCGAACAATAAACAAAAAAAAGAAGCGGCAAAACAGGAACTTATGCAACTACATGAAAAATATACGCATAAGACTGTCGAACTGGCTCGTCAACTGGAACAAATTACCGGGCTGGAAACCCGCGTTACTATCCTTGGTCATCTCCAGCGTGGCGGCACCCCTACCCCATATGACCGGCTGCTGGCAACAAGACTCGGCACCGCATGCGTCGACTGTATTTTACAGGAACAATTCGGTGTCATGATTGCCGTTCGTGGCGAAAAACTCATGCCAGTGCCGCTGGACGAAATCGCTGGCAAACTAAAATCTGTCCCAATCAACCATGACTGGATTAGTTGCGCGCGAAAAACCGGTATTACTTTTGGAGATTAAACCTGTATAATTAGTGCCTGAACGAAAAAGGTTTTTTTCGTCGGCACTAATTAAAAGTGCGCCATTCTGGCGCACCA
>JAGYNC010000403.1 GCA_018400135.1 Victivallaceae bacterium | reverse complement strand
GGTTTGATGTTCCCGGCTATACCCGAAAAAACAAGGTGCATGGATTTCGGTTCGGATTTCCGTTTTCCGGTACGTCTTCGGTCAGCGGATTTGACTTGTCGTTGTTTGGTTCTCATCTTGTGGGACTCGACGGGGCTCAGATCAGCATTGGCTATTGCGGTACTGCAAACAAAAGCTACGGCTTTCAGGCGGCGCTTGGCGTATGTCTGAATCAGGAACATTTTGACGGAGCTCAGGCAGCCCTGATCAACAAGTCCATTGTTTCCAGGGGCTGGCAGGTTGGTGGTGGTAATTTGAGCGATAATGTTGACGGCGCTCAAATTGGACTCACTAACATTGTGACAAAGCTCAAAGGATTACAGGCCGGTATTGTTAATATTGTCAGCAGAAGCATCGGCCCGCAAATCGGATTGGTCAATTATGCTGAGCACGGCACTTTTCAGCTTGGTCTGGTTAATCTCAATCTGCAGTCCGCCATGCCGTTTATGATTTTGTTTAACTACTCCAAATAGCTTGGACGAAGCCGGGGTTGTCGGTGCGCGATGACCGGGCGGGCGAGAGATGGGGAGGATCTCGCCATATTTAGTAATGGGGCAAGCGTGTATTTTATCCTGCAAGGCAGGACTGCGCCCTGAATTTCTCACGGATCCAGAATGGCATGTGCCGTCTTTTTGAGCCGATGTGAAATCAGTTTCTCTTTGAGTGCATTGAGCATATCATCGAGACAACGCAGTCCGGTCGGATTCGTAACTTTGTCCCGGGCAATTTCAAGTAAGCGGTAGGCGGCGAGATCGCTTTCAATTTCAACTTGTCCAACCCGATGGGCGATATGAATATCGTCCGAGGCATGAACGGGGAAATACATCCATAAGGAACTTGCCGCAAAGCGGTTGCGATCTTTCGAGTTTTGTTCCGCATTCTTCGATGGCCTTCGATACCCCGGTATCGGCGGCATCTCAGAATACGGCCAAATTCTCAAAATCTTCGCAATCCAAACGAAATTTTAAGCTTTACAGA
>JAGYNC010000402.1 GCA_018400135.1 Victivallaceae bacterium | reverse complement strand
CTTCGGAAAGAATAATGCCGTAATTATCGGCTTTAATCGTCTCTTCGGAGACAAGTTCCAGTCGTTTTGCTTGCGGCAGTTTCCGCACGCCGGAATCCGGAGTGATGATGAATAATCTGCTGCCGATTGCCGCGAGACTGGATTTTATACTCCAGCCGTCAGCGGTTTTTCTCGCGTCAACACGCATGACTTTGCCTGATTCCAGGTCTATTTCCAGAACCGTTCCGGTCTTATTTGTCTTTATATTGACAATCATCACCGGAACAGCTTTGGTTCTCTCAATAGATAAGGTTGTATCGTCTCTGATATAGGCCGGTTTTTCCTCATGTCCGGTATTACAGATAAACAGATACGCATTGACATCGTCTTCCCGGTGCTGGTAAAGCGTATTGAAGATTTCCTGGCCGTTTTCGTCAACGATAGACACTCTGCCTGCAATTTTAGAAATTTCTTCAATTAATCCCTGACCAATCATAAAATTATTACAACTTTCGGCAAACAGCTTCATTGCTTCGGATTTCTCGCCGTCTATGTATTTCGCCGGAGAACCGGCGAAGACAACCTTGCCGCCTTGTTTTGCGAATTCGCGCAACAATTCCAGTGTGGAAGCACGAACGGTTTTCATTTCCGGCACCACAATCACTTTGTACGCGGCTTGTTTTACTTTGAATGCCTTGCCTTCAACGGAACTATGACGTGCAAGAATTTCTTCATCGCCATAATCGAAGTCGATGTTGTTTCCCAGCAGACAATCGCGTAATTCGATAAATTTACGGTCGAAATCCAAGACATCATTGTTTTTCATCCAGTCTTTGCCGATCATGGTCCAGGTTGATTCCACCGGATGAATGACCAGCACGTCCCTAACTTCCGTCCCCTGAGTCATGGCTAAGTTGATACGCGCGAAATAATCCTCGACTTTTCTGTATTCCCGCCACCAAGGCGACTGATAAAAGATGCTGGCCGGATAATCGCGTTTGGCCTCGCCTTCCATAGTGTACCAGGAAAGATGCTGGCAGCGCAGATTAACTCCCAGCGCCGCCTG
>JAGYNC010000401.1 GCA_018400135.1 Victivallaceae bacterium | reverse complement strand
TAAACAGGAAAACTTAAAAAAAGAAGGAAACGATTGTGAAAAAATATTTGTCTGTATTTCTAATTGGAGCCTCTGCAGTTTTAGGATTGAATGCTGGTGATTTTGAACAACATCTTGTTTTTCATTTCAATTTCGAAAATGCCGCAGGCAAAAGAGAAATAAAAGACATGACCGGCAAATTCCGCTGTATCAGCAAAAACAACAATTTTGTTGTTCAGCGCGGCGCATTGCGAACGGCCCGCGTCGCCAGAATATATATTCCTTCTGAAAACTTGCCTGATATTTCAGAAAAACTCACGGTTTCCGCCTGGATACTGAAACGTTCCACGCCCGATGTCACGCCAATATTGATGAAAGGAGAATATCCCGAACCGATTGAGTTTCTATTTTCCGTCGGCTGGCGTTATCCGGTTTTCTGTTACAAGAACCGACCGAAGCAGAATTCCTGGAAAGGAGTATATTATCGCGGTGATTTCGGCACCAGAATATATTATGGGGAAAAAGACTTTCTCGTAGCCAAGGACAATCTGATAGAATCCTCCGGCTACTGGAAGAATGTGACCGCTACTTTCGATCGCGGCGAAGTGAAAATTTATGTTGACGGCTCTTTAACTGCCAAGACAAAATCACCACAACAGGAAAAATTGAAAAAAAACAATATGCCGATCTACGTTGGCGCTGAAAGATTGGCGAATGAGGATTTGAATTTCAAAACCTCGGATATGCTGATAAACGACATCCGGCTCTACAACGAAGTCCTGCCGCCAGAAGCGGTAAAAAAGCTTTTTGAAGACGATAGTAAAAATTATGATTTAACTTGCCTTATTCCTCAGGGGGAAACTCATCTTAATGCGTTGGCTCCCTGTAGGGATTATCCGTTTGACCCCGATTACGACCCTGAATTCAAAAGAAAATTGCGAATTACCGTGGAATACGAGAAAAAACTTAAGGCCGGAAAAATCAAACATGAAAAAATAAACTCGGCAAAAGTCATCAATAAAGAAGGAGAGCCGGAATTATCTATTAATGGAGTAGCGCAATTTCCGATGCAAATCCTGCCGGCGTTTTTCACCCATGCCGACGGCAAAACCTATTGGGATCTAG
>JAGYNC010000400.1 GCA_018400135.1 Victivallaceae bacterium | reverse complement strand
GCGGAACTTGCGCCGCACGAACCAGAGCGCTCCGCATACGATGCCGAACAGCCCCAGGGACGCCGGCTCAGGGATGGCCGTGAACCGGACTTCATCCAGGCCGGTATAACTGTTGTCACCGTAATTCGTTTGGACATCAAACAGTACGTATTGTGCGGAAACCTGACTGAAGCTAATGGTTTCGCCCGTGTAACCGGTTGTCCCCGGTGCCTTGGCGAATGATGTCACCTCGCTGATCGCCGTGCCCCAGTTGCTGTCGGCATTGTCGGTGTTGCCGAACGTGCCGTTCAAGCTGGTGGCGAACTTGAAAGCGCGAATGCCATCGCAACCAGCAGGGTCACGCCCGCAAAATTCGCCAATACGCTCCCAGTTCCATTCTTTCTCTTGTTTGTCTTCAATATATCCAATACCCTGATAAATGCAACACCTATTTTCAAAAAAATGAAGAAAGTCAATTTGGCGTTTATGCAATGCAACAAGACACGGAAGAACTGGCGCGAGAAAACCGGCGCACCGGTTGCCAAAAAGCTGAATCTAAAATACAGAAAGAATGATTCCAGGCAAAATGATTAAACAGCAAAATGATTAAAAAAATGATTTTGCCTAATAATGATTTTGCCAAACATCGACATGGCAGTGGATGTGTGCGATGAATCCTTTTTTTTAACCACAGAGAACTCAAAGATCGCAAAGATTTATCACCACGGAAATTCCCAGAAGAACACGGAAAAAGTAAAATTGTTTAATAATAGATTTAATCGGCAAAATCGTAGTTGCATTACAAAGTTTCTTTGCGTTCTTTGCGTTCTTTGTGGTTAATATTTATTTCTTGAATAGCAATGCGTTATGCATATAGCAATAAAAACTTCGTACACGAAAAACAAGAAAATGAATGATAGTAGTACGGAGATTGAAACAGGGGAGGAGGGAAACTCAAACCTGGTTGAACAAATGATTTTCGCCAACTGCTCTTTTTGACGGCATGCAAAGAATCGTAGATTCCTCATATTGGCATTTCCTGTTCTTTTGTGCCAAGTTCTTGTGTGCCGCGTTGGACTGGCGTTTGCAGCATCGGTCCCCGATCGCAATTGAGACGCAAAACAGGGATTTTGCAGCATG
>JAGYNC010000040.1 GCA_018400135.1 Victivallaceae bacterium | reverse complement strand
TGCAGGTTGTCTTCGGACTTCACCTGGCGATACTTTTCTGTGCCTTCCTCTTTGTTGTCTCTCTTGTTCTCAGCCGTCCGATCAACGAGGCAAGGGGGATAGCCGCTGCCGGTAATTAGTGCCTGAACGAAAAAGGGTTTTTTCGTCGGCACTAATTAGAACCTTTTCGAAAAGGTTTGAGAGGTACTCAAACCTTCCCGAAAATGTTATTTAACCTTTAATAGGCATGGACTTACGTCCATGAATCAGCACTTGGAAACCGACGGGCACCACTGTCAATCCGGCTACTTGTTTGGGAAAATCGGGAAAAAACCGCCAACCAGTGCTCCGTAACAAAACTCGAAAGATCGCAACCGCTTTGCGGCAAGTTTCTTATGGATGTATTTTTCCGTTGGAACCGGAGAAGAAGATAACTCGCGCGGAGGCGCAGAGGATGACGGGTAGTTTGGTTTGGGGTCAATACTACACAGCCTCGTCGTTCCTCCTCGGGTGTCGTAGCTTCGCCCCACCCAAAGAGTGAGCGATTACATATAATTTTGTGCTTGATAAAAAGCGATACCGCTTGCATTTGTAAAATTGTATTGGGCATTTAAATTGACGATGATAAATATCTCAGCAATACACTGCCGTAAATAGCCCGGGTATATATATGAAATACAGAATTGAACATGATATGCTTGGTGAAAAAAACGTCCCGACGGACGCTTATTACGGCATACATACACTCCGGGCGGCGGAAAATTTTCCGCTCAGCGGTAGACGCGTCCGTCCGGAACTTATCCGGGCTCTGGCCCTTGTTAAAAAAGCCTGTTGTCAGGCTAACGCCGAACTCGGTTTTCTGGATGAGGACACCGCTTCCGCTGTAAGTACCGCCTGCGATGAAATCTATGAAGGAAACTTCTCCGACCAGTTCATAACCGATGCGCTGCAAGGTGGTGCCGGAACTTCAACCAATATGAATATCAATGAAGTTATCGCCAATCGCGCCCTGGAATTTAGCGGCACGACCAAAGGCGATTATCATAAGATCAGCCCGCTCAATCACATCAACCTGCATCAGTCGACCAACGATGTGTATCCAACCGCGCTGAAAGTCGCTGCCGTCTTTCAACTGCGCGAACTCAGCAAACGGCTTGCCGCTCTTCAGGAAAGTTTTCAGAAAAAGGAAAAAGAGTTCAGTAATATAGTCAAAATCGGCCGTACCGAGACGCAGGATGCGGTTCCCATGACACTCGGTGCCGAATTTTCCGCTTTTGCGGAAGCGTTTGCGCGTGACCGCTGGCGAACTTTCAAAGCCGAGGAACGCATTCGCACCGTGAATCTTGGCGGAACCGCCGTCGGTACGGGCCTGACCGCCCCAAAGCGTTATATATTTCTAGTGATCGAAAAACTGCGCGAACTTTCCCATCTGGGGCTTACCCGAGGAGAAAACTGCGTTGACCAGACCGCCAATCAGGACTCTCTGGTGGAAGTATCCGCTACCCTGAAAGCCTGTGCGGTCAACTTTATGAAAATCAGCCGCGATTTGCGTCAACTGCATATGATCGGGGAAATCCGCCTGCAGCCGGTTCAAGCCGGTTCATCGATCATGCCGGGAAAGGTCAATCCGGTAATTCCGGAAAGTGTTATCCAGGGAGCCATGAGCGTGTTTGCCTGCGACCAACTGGTTGGAGACTGCGCGGCTTCCGGCACCCTGCAAATCAACGAATTCATGCCGCTCCTGGCGGATTCGCTGCTTACCGCACTGGAACTGTTGTCCAGGCTTGCGGTCATGCTTAAGCAGTGCGTCGATAATTTGACCGCTGACCCCGTACGCAGCCGTATGCTGTTTGATGCCTGTCCAATGATTATCACCGCATTTATTCCCAGCTTGGGTTACGAACGCTCTCTGGAACTAATGGCGGAATTCAGGAATTCGAAAAATACCGACATCCGTGCTTTTCTCAAAAGCCGCCTGGCCCCGGAACTCGTAGAACGCGTTCTGAGCCCGCAAAACCTGGTAGCCTTGGGCTACCGCTGAAACCACCAGGAAAAAAATTTAATATTATGGAAAAAACACCTAAATCCATGCGTTTGCATATTGCGCTATTCGGACGCGCCAATGTCGGTAAATCGAGCTTTCTGAATATGGTATCCGGACAGGATATAGCCATAACTTCGCCATTGCCCGGCACCACTACCGATGTCGTTGAAAAGAGCATGGAACTCCTGCCGCTCGGCCCAATCGTATTTTTTGATACCGCCGGTTTTAACGACACCACGGAACTTGCCGCATCCCGCCTCCGCAAAACCACTGAAACTTTCCGGCGTGCGGAAATAGTGGTGATTCTTTGTGAAAACGGCGTTTGGGAAGAACCCGAAACACATATCATGCAGTTGGCAGTTGAACATAAATTACCGGTTGTTGCCGCCATCAACAAAATCGACAGCAATCCGGCCGACCCGGTTTTCATTGAAAAACTTAAAGCGGCAGGCGCTCGATCAGTAATTGCGGTGTCCAGTATTATTCCTGCGCAACGGGAAACCGGACTAGCCGCCTTCAAAGAAGCGCTGATTGCGATATGTCCGGAAGATTTTATCAACCCTCCTCCACTGGTCGGTGATTTGCTCCCTTCCGGCGGCCTCGCCGTACTGATTGTACCGATCGACCTGCAGGCTCCGAAAGGTCGTTTGATTTTGCCTCAAGTTCAGACGATTCGCGACGCACTCGATAATGACGCTTCGGCACTTGTTGTCAAGGAACGCGAATATGTCCATCTGCTAGAACGCCTGAATACACCCCCTGATCTTATCGTATGCGATTCTCAGGTGGTTATGAAGATGGTGGCCGATACGCCGAAGTCTGTTCCCTGCACCACGTTTTCGATTTTATTTTCCCGCCTTAAAGGCGATATGCAATTGTTGGCACGCGGTGTCGTCGCCATTGAACAGATAAAACATGGAGACAAAATCCTGATTGCCGAATCCTGTTCACATCATGCCGCCGCCGATGACATAGGCCGGGTAAAAATACCGCGCTGGCTCCGTCAATATTTAGGCGCTGATATTGAAATTGATGTTTACTCCGGACGCGACTATCCGGAAAACCTGAAAGAATACAGCCTGGTCGTTCATTGCGGAAGCTGTATGCTGAACCGCCGCGAAACACTCGCACGTCTGCAAATGGCAGAACGCGTCGGAGTTCCGATTACCAATTATGGGATGTGCATTGCCTATGTGCAGGGAGTTCTTGAAAGGGTACTGACACCCTTTCCGGCAGCACTAGACGCATACAAACGTGCCCGAGGCATGAACGGGAAAATATATTCATAAGAAACTTGCCGCAAAGCGGTTGCGATCCAAGCAAAATTTTAAGCTTTACAGAAACACAAAAGCGGGCAACGAGTAGAAAAAGAGTGAGGCCTTACCCCTATCTGCTTTTTGCGCTCGGGAATCGCCAGCTACTCGTTTCAAACTCGTTTTTTCCCACACAATCAACGAAGGACACCAAGGGGCAAGGAAAGGAAAGGTTTATACATGGGCTTGTACGAAACGTGCATCGTGAATTTATTTTGCGAAACATCCCGAATACCGAAGCGTTTTTATAAAATCCGGGTGGAGCGCCCTTGACAAAAAAAGAAACAAGCCGTACATTCTTATGTACAACAATTTAAAAGGAAACATAATTCATGAATGCACTGTCATATACGGCTTTACGGGCCAATTTATCGTCGACCATGGAACGTGTTTGCGAGGATCATGATCCGGTTATCATTACCAAGAAAAGAGAGCCTTCCGTTGTCATGATTTCGCTGGAGGATTACGAGTCAATGGAAGAAACCGCTTTTTTGATGCGGAATCCTGAAAACGTTAAACGCCTGTTTAAATCAATAGAAGAAATGAAGCAGGGTAAATGCATTAAAAAAACTGTTGAAGAACTGGAAGTCCTGGAAAATGCTTAATATTTGCATTACCCCGACCGCTTGGGAAGATTATTGCTATTGGCAAGGCCAGGATCGTAAAACATTCAACCGGATTAATAAGTTGCTTACCGAAACCGCCAGAACTCCGTTTGAAGGCACCGGAAAACCGGAAAAACTGAAACATAGTTTAAGCGATTTCTGGTCCCGCAGGATTGATAGTTGCAACCGCTTGGTTTACCATGTGGATGGAGCCAATCTCTGGATAATTCAGTTAAGAAATCATTACTGAAGATCATGAAAAAAGAACGCGGTATCGACATAACGACAAAATCGGCGCCGTCCCTTGCCGGATAAAGACATTCTCCGACCAGCTGCACTTCTCGCATTTTGCCAGATACATGGTTCCTATTCGATTTAGTGGCTTTAATTCCTGCTCTGTCAGATAGTTTTTGGCTATAGAAACATCTGATTTACTTGGGTTTTTCCCTCAATTGCTCCATGCTGAGTGGGTATTTCCAAAATGGAAACAACCACTTTTTTGCTTTCTTCAAAATCAGTTCGGTGTTGGTCACATTGTCACTGCAAAGTTTATGAATTGCAGCTTGCAGGTACCAAGAATTACATGTACCGGCTACAAAATAAGGAAGGAACAATTTTCTTGGACATCCTTCATGAAATTACGGGATTTGAAAATCTGAAAAATATCCGAAAAAATTAGCCAGATCAATTTCATTTCTTGCCATTGTTCGTATCAGATAATCACTCTTTTGAATCTCCAACATTGTTGGGTCACCATATCCAGTCTAACATCGCGGGTCAGACGCGCTGTCAAGCGTCGCCTTAACCTTATTTGCTACCCATCCATTTGGACACCGGATCGATTTGGACCCGACCCCGATTTCGATTTGGATTATCCAACAATGTCGCTATGGTAAAATCATTTTCACTTTTTCTCGTTTTTTATTTTTGCTCTGCCGCTGTTTGCCGCAGACTACAACCGGACACGTGAACGTGAAAACATGATACGCACTCAGATCGAATCACGGGGCATCAAACACCAGCTGACGTTGGACGCCATACGCAAAGTCGAACGGCATTTGTTCGTGCCCGCCCGCAGTCGAAGCCGGGCGTACGACGACGGCCCATTGCCGATCGGCTACGGACAAACCATCTCGCAGCCTTTCATCGTCGCCTACATGACCCAACTCGTCGATCCGAAGCCGGGCGACAAGGTACTGGAAATCGGCGCCGGCTCCGGCTATCAGGCCGCCGTGCTGGCCGAGATCGTGGGCCAGGTTTATACCATTGAAATCGTTCCAGAACTGGCAAAACAGGCCCAAACCCGCATGCGGGAACTTGGTTATGACAATATCTCACTCTTTTTCTACTCGTTGCCCGCTCTCGTCACCGCTATCGTCAGCCGTTTTATATTTTCCAATCCTTTTTCCTTTTCATGGATGCTTTTCGCGTTTTTCATTGTTAAAAATATTACGATTAAATACCATGTCGGATGCCACGCTGGTCGCGCAGGAGCCAGAAATACGAAATAACACAATAAATTGCTGCCCAATAACGTTTATCGATACATAACAGTGCGGTGGTCACGGCAGCAATGGTTGCGGCCGAAAATCAGGCGAGTGTGCCCGACGGGCCGCCGAATAATTAAAAAAGGAGAGTGTAATGAAAACCAGGATGATGTCGATTCTGGCGGTAGCGGGAATTCTCAGCGCTGCAATCGGAGTTGCAGCAAAAGAAGCAAAATCAGATGGTCCGGACAACACGCCGAAAGTTGCAAGAAGAACCCGAGCCCGAACACAAACCAAAGCAAAAAAGTTCAAAAATTATTTGCTCGAAAAATATCCGGAGGAAATGAAGGAAATTGAAGGAGAACAAAAACAACTACAGGAAAAGCGAAGAACACTATTCAAAAAAGCCATGGAAGAAATATCGGATACCGATAGAGAAAAACTCGGAATCGACAGTAGACGCGAGGCAGCTGCCAAGCATCGCGCCGCCGCGTATGCGAGAGAAAAGTATCCTGAAGAATTAAAGGGAATCAAGGAACTATGGAAAAGCAATAAAAAAGAAGCTTCGGAAAAAATGCGGGATTTGCTGGATAAAGCTGCCAAAGAAATGCCCGCAGACTGGAAACCCGAAAAAGGCGTACAGAAACGCTGGAGAAAAAACAAAAAATAAAACAACCAGCAAGATTAGTGCCTGGCCGAAAATAAGCCAAGTCGTGAGCCCTGACGCAAGTGAACCCGATACGGCCTCGTTACACAACTGGCGGTCGGCCAACCTGCCGAATATGGTTAAGCCTGCCATTGGCGGAGAAGCAACGGACGCAAGCATCCGCCGAGCCGCCCGGGGTGACTGGGGGAGCCGTGTACTGGAAATCTGTGCGCACGGTTCGACGAGGGCTTCGGGCTAACCCCCGGAGCTACTCTACCCTGATTCGGTCGTATTGCATCGCGCACCAGTTTTTTCGCTTTCCAGAATTTTTGCATTTTGTCCGAAATATGTTATCTTTAGTTTCCCAGTACGTTTAAGTTTGTAAAAAACGCTCTTCGTAATGTCTTTTTGCAAAGCACTAGTGCTCGAAAAGATTTCGAGCCGGAAATACGAAATTATACCTGCCTGCCGCGATGCGGCGCGGGCAGGAGCACGACATTCAAAACAAATCGAAAATTTTAAACTGCATACAAGGGAGATCAAGATCATGAATTTGGAAGGTGTTTACACAGCATTGGTAACGCCGTTTTCCGGCGGTAAAGTTGATTATGATAAATTTCGTGAGCTGATTGAGATACAAATCAACAGCGGCATTGATGGTATTGTGCCAGTCGGCACCACCGGCGAATCGCCTACATTGTCGTTTGAGGAACACGATAAAGTTATTGAAACTGCCATCGAAACGGCCAATGGACGGTGTCTGGTCATCGCCGGCACCGGAGCAAACGCAACCGATGAAGCGGTAAAGATGACCAAACATGCCAAAGTAGCCGGAGCTGATGCCAGTTTGCAGGTAACGCCATACTACAACAAGCCTACCCAGGAAGGGTTATATCGGCACTTTTCAACAGTTGCTGATGAAACTGGCTTGCCGATTGTATTATACAACGTGCCCGGACGTACCGGCAAATCCATTGAAGCAGAAACTATTGCCCGCCTTAGTAAAAATCCGCTGGTAATTGCGGTCAAGGAAGCCGGCGGTAGCGTGGAACGCGTGTCAGCTATCCTTGACACGTGCGATATTCAAGTTTTGAGCGGCGATGACTCCCTGACTATTCCCATGATGGCGGTTGGGGCAAAAGGTATTATCAGTGTTGCTTCCAATATTATCCCGCAGGAAATCAAAGCAATGGTTGATGCTTTTGTCCGGGGTGACGCGCGACAAGCCTGCCAACTGCATCAAAAATACTATCGTTTATTCCGCGACCTTTTCATTGAAACCAATCCAACTCCGATAAAGGCGGCAATGGCAATGAAAAACTTGATCAAGGAAGAATATCGGTTACCGATCTGCGAAATGGAGTCAGGTAATCGGCAAAAACTTGCTGCCAGTCTCAAACATTGCGGCGTTATCTAGCAACTACACTAATCAATTATTATAATCCTGTCGATACGCGGTGTAGAACATCTTTTTATTGATGAAACGGACGCTATTAGTGCGTAACAATAATGGTGCACCGCTTGAACAATGCAAGTTAACGTCTGAATCTATAAAAAAGCAACCTTTGACAATAAGAAGTTCTCCAATCGGGATGGATATATTTTGCCTTCATTTAAGTGCAAGCGTTGCGGCAATTGTTGTCGCTGGTCCGGTTACGTGCGATTATTGCCGGGCGAAATAGATATTATCGCGAACTATCTCGACCTGACAGTTGAAAGGTTTACGCAACAATTTACCGTTCTGACTTCGGATCGTCGGAGTCTTGCCCTGACTGAATATTCTGACGGCAGTTGTATTTTTTTCTCACACTCCCCTCCGGCATGTCAAATTGAACCGGTCAAACCCGGGCAATGCCGGAATTTTCCGTGTTACTGGCGTTTTCCGGGCTGGGAAAAAGAGTGTGCCGGCGCATCATTAATCATCAACTCGGGATCAAAAAAACCGGAGGAGAAATGAGCAAAGACAAAGCAAAACATCGGGAACTACCTTCGTTCACAATTCAGGAAGGATATGGTAAAACTCGTGATTATGTGATGGAAGGCGATCAGATCGTCATCGGCCGCGATCAGGAATGTGACATTATCATTCCCAAGAACGACGCATCCAGGAGCCATGCGGTGATCGCCCGCGACGGCAATCGTTTTATTATTGAAGATTTGAAAAGCGTTAACGGCACTTTCGTTAATTCCACTCCGGTGTCCGGGGTTCAGGAAATTAAGCATATGGATATCGTCCAAATTGGCTCATGCATGCTGGTTTTCAATGACCCGGACAATCCTGCAAGCATTGGAGAAAATGATACCGGCACCAGCACCCGGAGTCTGGAGCATGCGGAATTTTCATTTGATTTTATCAAATATGTGGTTAAACGACTGGAAGAAAACATCGGCATAGTCTTCAAAGGCAAGCCGGAGGTTATCAGAAATCTGGTGGTATGTCTGTTTGCCGATGGTCATCTGCTGATTGAAGATACTCCCGGTGTCGGCAAAAGTATCCTGGCACAGACATTGGCAAAATCGATTCAGGCGGTTTACAAACGTATACAATTCACGCCGGACATGCTGCCATCCGATATCACCGGCATGAATATTTATGACGAAGGAGCCAAGGAGTTCAAATTTATGCCAGGCCCGATTTTCGGCAATGTCATTCTCGCGGATGAAATTAACCGAACAACGCCACGCACTCAATCCAGTCTTCTTGAGTGTATGTCTGAATCAGTCATTACGCTTGATGGACGACCACATGTACTCCCAAAACCGTTTTTCGTTATCGCCACTCAGAATCCTGACGATTATCACGGCACCTATCCTTTGCCGGAACCGCAACTCGACCGCTTCCTGATGCGGCTGTCCATTGGTTATCCAAACGCTACTGCCGAGAAAGAAATATTAGTTTCCCAGGCAATTACTCATCCTCTGAACCGAATATCCTACGTCATCAAAGCCATGGATGTAGTCAGATGTCATGCGCTTGTCAGGAAAATATTGGTTTCCGATGCCGTGCAGAATTATATAATCAATATTACCAGCGCCACCCGGGCTCACTCAGCACTGACCAATGGTTGCAGTCCGCGTTCCTCGCTGGCATTAATGAGAGCCTCGCAAAGTCTTGCCGCTTATTACGGCCGCAATTATGTATTGCCACGTGACGTTCGTGAAATGGCCAAACCGGTATTAGCGCATCGCATTCAATTGAAACTGCGTTATCAAGGCGAATGGAACAGGGTTGAAAATGTCCTTACGTCAATTCTCGAAGAAATCCCAATGAAAAACGAGGATAAAGGACTATGATTCTGGTGTTGCCAACGCCGCGCGGCTGGGTGTTTCTGTTCGCGGCGGCGGGAAGCCTGGCCGTGGCATTTGTCAACGTCGGGTTGGCCACCGCACTCACGGCATCATGCCTTACCGGATTTGTTGTTGCCGGTTTTCTACTGGCATTGCCAGTTCTGTTTAATATTGAGGTATCCCGTGGCGCCAACCGGGACTGTACTAAAGGCGGCAATGCCATTCTCCCCGTAGTGGTTGCCAATAACAGTCGCCGCTACCGGCAATCACTGGTCATCCGGGAAAAATGTCCTTTCGCTCCGGAAGGGAGATTCAATTGTGCGATCCACCCACTTGCTCCGGGAGAACATTTTTTCATTGAACGTTCCATACCCGCGCTGAAACGAGGACATTACCATTTGCGTCGGTTGTCGCTGGTGGGCGGCGATCCTGCCGGGCTGTTTTATCGAAAAAGGAATTTTGATCTGCCGGCTGAAGTGATAGTCTACCCGGAAACGCCACTGGTAACCTGGCTGCCGCTCCGACTAAAAAATAAGGCAATGCCGGAAGCGGAGGGACGTCCTCTGGGGATTTCCGGTCAAGGACAAGAGTTATTTGGTATTCGGGAATACAGACATGGTGATGAAATTCGTTTTGTACACTGGAAGGCGACTGCGGCAAAACGTCAAATAATGGTTAAGGAATTCGAGGCCAGTACAGTTGATCAGGTGACCATACTGTTGGATTCCTTTCACAAGAACATAGGATTAGATTTTGCCGATAATAATTTCGAGTTCCTCATTAGAACTGTTGCCGGTATTATCAATTATTTGTCGGAAATGTACTGCCGTACACAGTTTTTAACCGCTTTGCCGTCAGGAACTCTCGCTCACCTTACAGGAGACTCTGCCGGAATGAAGCCGCGCCTGACCGCTTTGCTTGCATCACTTCAACCAGCACGGATGCCCTGCCAGGATGCCCTGGCCGAAATACTGGAGCTAATCCCACCGGGTTCAATCTTTTATTGTCTTACCATGTCGGAGTCCCCGGAGTTACTCTCAGCCCTTGAAATACTCCCGGATCGTGATATTGATGTTAAATGGATTTATTCACCCAAACAATATTTCCCGGCAATTGACTACGAAAAACCACGCAGAATAAGAAAAGGCAAAATTGGCGTTGTCGATAACAGCCTGATAAAACCGTTTATTGCTAACTTCAACACTGATATTGCAAGGATGCTGCGCAATGATTGATTTTCCATGGAAATCTAAAACGCATCCGCCAGATGAGAAGATCGTTGATTACTCTACGCTGCGCCCGGTTCCGGAGCGCCTTCCGTTACACTGCCTTTATCTGCTCTTTTTTTCCCTGGCGGTGATTTCCTCGTTATGGCAGCATGGTCACCCTGTTCTAACTATACTCATTCTGATTTTTTTGCCCATAATCGGTATCCTTGCCTATATCCCTTATCATCATTTGAGCTCTGCATTTCGTTTCCGCCTGCAACTGCTGGTAATTGTCATTGCCGGGATCTGGTGTGTATTTCGCCTGAAACACCAAACCCCGATTGACAAAGTGCTTATTGAAAGTGTCTGTATCGCCGGCTTGTGTTTTGCTATGGCCCAACGTGCCGCTGATTATGATTATTTGTTTTTGGTGAGTATTTTTTTGTTGTTATACGGATCACTGTTGCCAAGAGCTATCTTCATTCTGGTGTTTTTCTTCGCTTTTATGCTGGCAATGCTTTTGTTGTTTTCTACTCGAATAAAGGCTTTTGCATGCCAGCCGAACCTGAAAAACCCGCGACGTATCGTCAAGCGAAGCTGGCCTTTCTTCCTCGCACATCTGATAGTTGCCACCGCCATTTTCTGGTACATTTTTTCTTTATTGCCAATGGATGATCGCAATGGTGGCAGTGGTCTGTTCGCAGTTTCATTCCGTACCGACAACGATTTCATGTTGCCTCCCGCATTCAGAAATTGGTTTTTCGCCGGGAAAAAGATCAAAAAGGATGCAACCGGCAAACTGACTGTAAAGAGCCAAACCCCCACTAGCATCGGCAAAAATGGGGCCCGAATTAAACTTAAAAAAGGCGAGTACATGAGCAGTTTCGGTAATGGAGGCAGTAGCGCGCCAAGTAACGAATTGATTTTCCGCGTTAAAACGCCGGTGAAACTCTATTGGGTTGGCCAGTTGTATGACGAATATGACGGTATCAATTGGATTACCTCGCAACAGCTAAAACGGGTCAGGATCACCGACAACTCTCTTGTTTCCAAAATAATGCACCATCGCGTTGAACAAAATTTCAGCATCAAAAAATGGCTGTCACCCAAGCTCTATGCCGCCTATCGTCCAATTGGCTTTGATACTTTTATTGACGATAACCCCTCTGTAAAAATCAAACGCAACTCTTTCCAGGCAGAAATTACCGATGAGAAGTATCCATCGTTACCATTCAATTATAATGTATCTTCAATCCTCTATATGCCCGAATTTAATCTTTCTCTGCGTTCAGAAAAAATAAAAAAACACGATTATTGGATTGAAAAAATACCGCGTAACCACTATCTGAAATTGCCACAAGGAAAAATCAGTAACCGGGTGCAGACGTTGGCCCATAAACTCACCGCACGGGTCAGTGAGCCATTTAAACAGGCACTGGCATTGCGGGATTATTTACGCAACAATTATCACTACGAACAGTTTTCAACACCTGTTCCAACTGACCGTGAAGCAGTCGATTTCTTCCTGTTTGAACTAAAATCAGGACACTGCGAATACTTCGCGTCGGCACTGACAACACTGGCGCGACTAACAGGTTTGCCCGCCCGGGTTGCAACTGGATTCTCTCCTGGCAACTACAACGCTCTCACTAAACATTTTGAAGTCCACGCCTATCACGCTCACGCCTGGACGCAAATTTTCATTGATGGAATGGGATGGTTGACTTTTGACGCAACTCCACCTGCAAGCGTTCCTTCTCAAACCACGCCATTCGGAATTGGGAGTCTCCGCGACCCTTTCGGGGATAGCTGGCGAGTTACCCCTCCGGAAATAACGCATCAAACGCTGGAGTATATCCGTGAAGGATTTTTTGAACGGCTGGCGAGAGAGCAATCCGGTCAGGAATTCAGTGTTGCCGAACAAGTCTTGATTGAAGCCGCTCTCGCTCCTGAAAAAGCCCAGGCAAAAGTTAATAATATTCTTGATTACCTGTTTCCAAACGTCAAAGGCGAAGGTAAAGAGAAAATGCGCAATCTGCTGGCTAAATTAAAATATGAATGGCGAAACGTAATTCAACGCATCAATTTCGGGCTATTGCAACTAAGTAGTTTTTTGCGTAAATACTGGAAACTCCCCCTCTTTCTCCTTCCGGTGGTCATAGCTATGGTTATGGAAATAAAAATGTTAAGACATTATTGGATAAGAAAAAAACACCTGAAAAAATGTCGCGATCTGTACGCGCTGGCCTCTGCCGCAATGGCGGCAAATAAACCATCAGAGACGGTATCTTTATGCTATCTGTCTGTGAGAATCATGCTTAATATGGCAGGATTGAACAGGAAAAAAAACGCGGATTTACTCACTTACGGCACTTCTTTGAGAAGAGTTGACCAGGAACTTCGAAAAAATGTGACTAAAGTATTTTATCTGTTTTCAAAACAGGAGTATGGTTTGGTTGCGTCTTCCAGCAGAGAGGCGGAATATGCCATACGAAAAACCACAGCAATCAGAGATTTTATTTATCAGACAATACGCGAAAAATAAAGGATTCCTTGATCCGTGAGAAATTCAGGAGATTGAAAACCCCATGTTAAAATATGTTGTCAGACGCATTGGATATTCCATCCTGGTCATCTTCGGCGTGGCAATCCTGACTTTTGTTCTCTTTCACCTGGCCGCTGGTGACCCGGCTGCAGCGGTGCTTGGACAACATGCCACACCGGTGGAAGTGGAAGAATTACGCACTGAAATGGGAGCGGATCTTCCACTATTCTTCGGTTTTTTGTGCCAAACTGAAGCGTTCCCAGACGCAACTTTCGGTTCCGGACAAAGTAATCCCGGCATTGAATTGGCGGGAAAATGGCAGGAATTGAAAAATTCTGTGGAACTTCGCGAAGGTGCCAGTGTGATCAGCGTGCGTAATTTCTCCATGGAAGAGATGCGTCTGGAGTGTCACATTGAATGTCGGGGAAAACTGCTCTACAAACAGCAGCGCTATTCGGTTGACAGGTGGAGCACGCTAAAATTACCGGTAAATCCGCAACAACGGCGCATTGTATTCGCCACCCCGTGCGAGGGAAAACTGCTGATTCGACGCATAAGATTCTACCGCCGTCAAGATTCCCCACTAAATTCACAGTTTATTCGTGCAATGACTGAAATATGTTCGTTGAAACCTGATTTTCCTTATATATCTTTCTTCAATTTCGGTCAAACCATTATCACCCGCGAGCCGATTAATCGCATCATCCAACGCGGCATTTTTCCCTCTTTGGCACTCATGATACCAATTTTTATCGGAGAATTGCTGTTGGGAGTTGCCTTAGCGCTGCTGGCTACAGCATTTAAGGACAGTTATCTTGACCGCACTATAGTACTGTTGTCGGTCGGTGGTATGAGCATCAGTTATCTGGTATTCATTATTTTCGGACAATGGTTCTTCGGTTATCGTCTCAGCTGGTTTCCGGTCTGGGGCTGGGGTGGAGTTAATTACCTGATTCTACCGGTTGTCATCGGCATCATGAGTGGGCTGGGTGGCGGCGTACGATTTTACCGGACAGTATTCGTCAACGAACTTAACCGCGAATATCTCCGAACCGCGACCGCTAAAAGTTGTTCCCGATATTCCATCTATGCCCGTCATCTTTTGCGCAACGCCTTGATTCCGATAATAACCCGCGCCTCATCTTTATTGCCATTTCTATTCACCGGCAGTTTGTTGCTGGAAACCTTTTTCGGCATTCCCGGGCTGGGTTACCTCGGGGTCGAAGCTCTTAACAATTCCGATTTGCAACTACTTAAAGCACTGGTAATTATCAGTGCGATGCTCTTTGTCACGGTTAATCTGTTGACCGATATCGCCTATGCCTGGGTCGACCCGCGCATTCGTTTAAACGCGAAATGAACTAAACTATTGCGAAAGCCGTTCAGCTAATACCTCCGGTAAACCGGCATTAATGATTTTTTGTTTAGCGGAATCAACATCATACTCTACACGTACCGGAGTTATCGCCAAGCTTGCCGTATCAAAGACGACGGCGGCAGCTCGCCAATCAGCGTCTCTGGGTTGTCCTACTGCTCCAGGACAAATCAAATATTTTTGGTGCTGCTCAAGTTTAATAGATTTCAGCATTTCAATAACAATATTATCAGAATTGCGGGTAAATAACAACGGAATATGCAGGTGGCCGCAAAACGCTACCGCTGGTTTTTGCAGATAAAAGTGAAATTCGGCAGTCTTGCGGTCAAGGATGTAAGGCCAATACTCCCCGTCGAGCGCCGCCAGTGAAGCATGAACAAAACAACACTCTTCAAACTCCAGCGCAAAAGGCAATCCGGCCAACCAATGTAATTGTTCACTGTTCAGTTGAGTTCTGCTCCAGATAATGGCCTCTCTTGCACAATCGCCAAGCTCCCACGATTTTCTCCCGGCTTTATCAAGCAAAAAGTCATCATGATTGCCTTTAACCCCAATAATTTTTTCGCGACGCATAAAATCTATGCAGCCGCCAGGTGAAGCGCCGTAACCAACGCTGTCACCAAGCGAAATAATCTTATCGCATCCAACTTCCTTCAGTTTGCCGTAAATTGCGGTCAACGCCTCGAAGTTAGCATGAATATCTCCCATCACACCAAGTAGCATGTTGTTCCCTTCTCGCAAAATCAGGCCGCCACAGAGGACGGGCATACAAATTATAAGAAAAAACTTGCTATAATCCGCACCATGCGCTTACAACCGATGACAAATCAACACATCAACTCAGTAAAACTATTTGCCATGCTATTCATTATAAACCTTAAATCGCTTTTTATCCACAATATGCCATAATTTTTTTGTAACTTAGTAAATAACAGTAATGCCTCACTCTTTGGGTTATGCACCTAAATCTAACACAACACTTGGAGGACAAATAATGGCCATGCGACTAGAAGGATCATTCACTGCCAAAGACGTTGACAGCAACGAATACACCGTCATCATGTATCGCGACATGATCGATAAAACACAATTCTGAAATGTCACGAACAATAAACGATATGAATCCGGATTTCGCGTTTCAATCAATCTTCAATTTTTATAATCCCGTCGCATTGAGGATAATCGGAACATCTCCGGAACTTACTGCCCGAACGCCTGCCTTGGCGCGCCGTCCGCCGAATCATCGTCTCGCCACATCGGTAAGCTGCATTTCCGTCTGTCTTGAAGTTTTACGTCGTGCCGAACCTTCCACGTTATTGGCACAGCCGGATCTCGCGGCCTGGGTCAT
>JAGYNC010000004.1 GCA_018400135.1 Victivallaceae bacterium | reverse complement strand
TCTGGTAATAATCTTTAATATGGGACACTGATTGCAGACGCACACCGGCAACCCCGGTGGACACACACACGTGGCCGCCTGATCCCGAAAAAAGTTCTTTACTATCCGGTCTTCAAGAGAGTGAAAACTGATCACTACCAATCTGCCGCCGGGCCGCAATATTGTCATTGCAGCCTCAAGACTGCGTCGCAACTCGCCAAGCTCGTCGTTGACGGCAATGCGTAAACCCTGAAAAACTTTAGTCGGTGAAGGTAGTTTACCCGGACGACTGCGTCCCAGAACACTTTCACAAAAATCAGCAAACTCAGCAGTTGTGGCAAAAAATTGATCCCGCCGACGCGTGACTATTGCCTTGGCCAACTTATAACTGCCTGTAACTTCACCGTATTCGGCAAATATCTTCGCCAACTCAGCCTCTGTTGCATGATTAACCAAACGCGCCGCAGTCTGTCCTGAACGCTGGTCCATCCGCATATCCAACGGTCCATTCTGACGAAAAGAAAACCCGCGCTGCGCGTCGTCCAGTTGTGGCGAGGAGACACCGATGTCAAGCAACACTCCGTCCACGCTGTCCCAACCTATAGAACGAGCAATTTCGGCCAAATTACTAAATTCTCCACGAGCCAGCTGACAACGTTCCATCGCAAATGCCACAGTTTTTTTTGCTCGCTCCAACGCTTCGCTGTCGCGATCAATGCCCAGTATCTGCGCCTGTGGATTGCGCTGTAACAGCAACGTGCTGTGTCCCCCGCAACCAACGGTGCCGTCAATAATCCTGCACGGGCCGTCCGTCACCGCCAGATATTCCACCACTTCCCGGTGCAAAACCGGCGTGTGTGAAAATCCCGCAGGGAGTGTGGGAAAATCAGCTTCCATGTTGTTTGCCAAAAGTTTGTACAAACATTTTCATAAAATCGTTGTCGGCTTCATTTATTTTGCGAAACTCATCCAAATACACCTCGCCGGGGAATTGCGTCCCCTGCCAATTTTCGAGAGAACAGAGTTTGATATGAGTAATGGCACCAACCATTTTTATTTGCTTGCTGACGCCAATGCCTTCAAGAAGCTCGTGATCAATTTTGATCCTGCCCTGCTTGTCACAATTGCAGCGTCGCGATCTGGCTCCAACCCAGGCCAGAGCTTCCTGTGCCATGCCGCCGGCAAGGGACATGCTTCTGGCTTTGCTGATAAACTCCGTCAGGGTTTCGATGGGATGCAATAGCAAATCGCGGTTGCGGCCGGGAAAAAGTATCAGACTGGTTTCTCCGTCGCGTCGCCGCCAGTCCTTGGGAATGACAACGCGGTTCTGAGAATCCAGCGAATAATCGTATTCACCGAGATAAAGAATATCTTCCTGATCGCGTCTGTCGCTCACTGTGGTCACCTATTTGTCCCTATTTATCCCTATTTTACCCTATTCTACCATATAAAATCCTATAATACAAATTATTCAAAGTTTTTTTTGAAATTTTCTCCAACACGCAATAAATTCATTTTGCCGGAATAAAAAAAAATTAAAGTAACCTTCAAACAGGAAAGACAAAATATGAAATTTTACGAGGTGATTAAAAGTCGGCGCAGTATAAGAAGTTATAAGAGCGACCCAATTCCTGAAAATGCGTTACAGCGCATTGGCGAAGCCGTACAGCTGGCACCGTCAGCCTGCAACCTGCAGCCCTGGAAATTCAGAATAGTACTGAACCCGGAACTACGCGCCAAAATATGTGCTGTTTATAGCAGTGAGTGGCTGGCCGAAGCGCCGGCAATTGTGGTGGCGTTGGGCAATCGCGATGAGTGTTGGAAGCGGCTGGAAGGCCAACCTATTATCGATATGGATATCGGCATTGCCATGGAACACCTGGTGTTGGCCGCGGCGGCTGAAGGACTCGGCACCTGCTGGATTTGTGCCTACGATGTTGCCCGCATGAATCGAGCTTTGAATATCATGGCGCCCTGGAGTGTTTACGCCATTTCTCCACTTGGTTGCGCCAATACTGAACCGACAAAGCTAATGCGGAAACCATTGGACGAAGTTTTTATGGTTATGCAATGAATGATGCTTCTGCAAAAACCATCGGCACGGCAGAACAACAAATTACATTTACTCCCGGCAAACCTGAATATCTGCGCTTTCTCCTGAATCAACGACCGGTACTCTGCTTGGGAGGCGCGATGCTCAACCAACTATCGGAAAGTGGTGCCTTGTTGCAAAAGTCGCGACAACACCAAACTTTGGATGGACTTGTTGCTCGTTTCGAAGCAACTCTACAGATACCTTTCGGCGCTGAACCGGAAATCCGGCGCAGTGTTGAGTTTGTTGATGGCATTACCCAAATTATTGAAGACTATCAGCCCGGCAAGAGAACCTCGTTCAAGCACCTGAAACTTGGCGACATCACCCTGCCAGGTCCCTGGATAAATGTTCATATAGTACTAATTGCGGCAGCTGGTCAACCCGGCTATGCGCATTGCTCCCGGCATCGGATTGATGGCACCGACACTGTCTTATACGACAGCCATGAACCATTTTTGTCTGCCGTCTTTGAACATGAAGATGGGTTAAAACTGGAAATCGGCTGTGGCGACGACCTCTGGCGGTGGCGCATTGCCGAAGGTCTGGAACATTGCCATGCACAATTCAAGATATCCGGCAATCGCGAACAAATCACGCTGGAACGCATACCGCTGACGTTTGACGAAGATGCCGCGCCGGAATGCGTTTCCCGTCGCTTTAAATGGTATTTTGCCTGGACAACTGCCGAAATAAATACTCCGCCTCTGGAACAAGACACTTTCACGTTGGACATCAACAAGTTTAATCTGCCTGGTTCCGCGATGGCAACCGATGGTTCAGTGAAACCCGGTAGCAGCTGTTGCCTGCAGGCTGCAGCAACAAGAAGACTGCTCAGGAAAAAACTGCGGTCAGTGCTGGCAAAGCATGATACCGACAATGTGTTCCTGACCAACCTGCAACCACATGTTTGCGCCGATGCCGCGCACCTTGGTCGTCCGGGCAAACAACTCTTACATTGGGATGTCTGGGACTTGATGGAACTGTTCATCTGGGGTAATCGCCAAATCGCTGGCACCAACCGTTTTTTTGGCATTATTGCGCCTGACAACGCGTCACCCCACACCGCTGAAATGCCGTTGATGCAACGTTTCAGCCAGCGAAAATTCAGGAAATTTACTCCAGAGACAGGAAAGGAAGCCAGTGCCTGAACGAAAAAGGTACTTTTTGTCGGCAGTAACATAATGCGGCATATACATTATGTATCAACTACATAATAATTATGTGGGGTTATTTGTTGTCGACATTATGCTTGAATTAGGAAATTCTCAGGTTATTGTAAGCACACTGCGCGAAATTGCTCAGTTAATTCTGATTTGCCGGGCGAAAACGGGATAAAAACAATGTACTTGGAGTTTCTCAACAGACAACGGGAAAAATCCCGGATGGAAAGGATGTTGCAATCCAACAAGAGTGAATTTGTCTGTATTTACGGTAGGCGCCGGTGTGGAAAATCGCGTTTATTGCGGGAAGTTCTTTCAAATGAAAATACGGTTTATTACACGGCGGATGAGCGGGAAGCGCCATTGCAGCGGGCTTCGTTAGCCACCGAGATAGCGAGAATCCTGCCTGCCTTTGATCTGGTAACCTATCCCGACTGGGAAGCGTTGTTGGGGCGGTTCTGGCAGGATGCTCCTTGCGGAGTGGCGTTGGCGATAGATGAATTTCCTTTCCTGGTGAATGCTAGTCCGGAATTGCCCAGTTTGTTGCAAAAGTGCTATGATAAAAGTCAGGAACGAGTGATAAAACTGATTTTTTGCGGTTCGTCTCAAACCATGATGCATGGGTTGGTGCTGGATGCTTCCGCGCCATTATTGGGTCGGGCAACCGAAATCATCAAGCTCGATGCATTGAAGGCGGGTTGGATCAAAACCGGCCTTGCCATCGACAACAACGAGGATGCATTGACCGCTTATACCCTTTGGGGAGGGATTCCCCGCTATTGGGAATTGGCAGCTGATTATCCCACTATCTGGGAGGCGTATCAGCATTTGGTGCTTGACTCAATGGGAGTGTTGCACCAAGAACCGGAGCGGTTGTTGCACGAGGATTTGCGGGACCCCGCGCAGGCAATATCAATACTTGCGCTTATCGGCCAGGGGTGCCACCGCTTATCCGAAGTCGCCGGACGTCTTGGCAAGCCGGCATCATCGCTAAGCCGCCCTTTCAATAAGCTGATCGAACTTGGCTTGGTGTACAAGGATGTTCCTTTCAACAGCAATCCCAAAAAGAACAAGCAAACTCTTTATAAAATCAGTGATCGTTTTTTGTCAACCTGGTACAAATTCGTCCTGCCGAACCGCTCGCTTTTGGAACGTGGGATTATTGAACCGGTAATTCAATCCATAAAGAACAATTTTAGACAGCATCTTGCAGCAAGTTGGGAAGAATTGGTGAGGGAGTCCATACCATATTTAAAAAGCAACAAGTTACAGTGGTCACCGGCGAATCGGTGGTGGGGAACCTCACTGGAGCATTCTCAAATAGAAATTGACGTGGTGGCACAATCGCTGGATGGCTCAACTTTACTGTGTGGCGAAACAAAACTCTCCTTGGCCGGCGAAAATGTTGAGAGGATATTTTTTGAGTTGGAGCGAAAATCTCGAATCCTGCCTTTTAGCTGTAATTATAAGAAAATTGTCCACTTCATATTTGTCTCCGATTTGAAAGGTGCCCCGGTTTCAGTCGCTGATTTTCGGGTGATAAATGCTGAGCAGGTATTGGAAGCGTTGCGCCATGAGTAGAATTCAGGTGGCCGCGATTGTCGGCATGTAATATTTTTGCCGTAATCTGACGCGGAATACCACATTAGATTTAATCTCAATAAATGTTTACATAAACAGAATAGATTTGCCCGGCAATAACAAGGAGACGGCTGAATATGCAAAGTTTACATATTGATGGAAAACATCCGATCAGTGGACGCGTTACTGTCAGCGGCAACAAAAATGCCGTATTGCCAATGATTGCCGCCGCCATGCTGACTGATGAAGAGATGGTGCTGCACAATGTGCCGGATATCCTTGATGTCCGGGTCATGCTTGAAATCGCCGCGATGGCCGGCGCCGAGGTCGCGTTCCACAATCACACTTTACGCATCAAGGCCTCCGCCTTACACAATCCCGATATCTCCCGGGAGTGTTGTTCAAAAATCCGTACTTCTATGTTGTTTGCCGGCCCTCTGGCAATCAGGTGCGGCACCGCATCGCTCTGGCCGCCCGGCGGAGACGTTATCGGACGGCGCCGTCTGGACGGTCATTTCTACGGCCTGCGCGGTCTGGGCATGGAGATTGAATACGATCAGCGTTTCACCTTTAAAGTAAAGCGTCGGCTCCACGGCAGAGAACTGTTTTTGGACGAAGCAAGCGTCACTGCCACCGAACAAATTATTACTGCCGCCGCAACAGCGCGCGGGGTCACCGTACTCCGCAATGCGGCATCGGAACCGCACGTGACTGATCTGGCTGAGTTGCTCATCAAGATGGGCGCTGGAATCAGCGGTTTGGGGAGTAATGTCCTGACCATTGAAGGAGTAGAGAAACTTCGGGGCGCGGAACATCACGTCTCCGGCGATCACACCGAAGCCGGAAGTTTTCTGGCGTTGGGTGCCGCTTGCGGCGGAGAAATTACCATTAACGGGATCAAATCCGGACACTACTGGATGATTCGCCGGGTATTCGAGCGCCTCGGCATTGAGTTTGAATTAGGCAACAACTACATTCATCTGCCGGGGGGACAATACCCCGGAGTCAGAAAGGACTTTGGCGGCCATACCCCGGTTGTTGCCGACGGCCCTTGGCCGCAGTTCCCATCCGACCTGATGAGCTGCGTGATTGTGGCGGCTACGCAAATTCCCGGTTCACTTCTTTTCTTTGAAAAAATGTTTGAGAGCAGAATCTATTTTGTTGACCGGCTGATCAGCATGGGGGCCAACGCGCTGATCTGTGATCCACACCGGGTATTGATTACCGGCCCAACCCGGTTGCATGGGACAGTCATGTCCAGTCCCGACATCCGTGCCGGCATGGCGCTGGTCATTGCCGCGCTCTGTGCCAACGGTGAAAGTACCATCAATTCATGTGAAGTAATTTTTCGCGGCTACGATAATATCGTGGAAAAAATTCAGGCTGTCGGTGGCAACGCGACCATAACCAGCGATTCATGAACCTCGGCATTGACAGTGGAGGGACGGCCCCCACACCGTCCGTCGTAGAAACCAGTAACAGGAGCGCAATCAGTGAACTATTTTATTGTTGCATCGGCGTGTCTGTTTACGGCCTTGGCCATTGGCTTCGGCTGGAGTTATCGTCAACGCTCATTAAAACTGTCCCAAACTCATGCCCGGTTGATTTTGTGGATTGGCGTAGCGTTGGTGTTTATCGTCTACGCGCTGCTTGGAACTTACAAATATTACGCCATGAAATACGGGTTGTGGGACTTCGGCATCTACGATTCGATGTTGCACAATATCGCGTTCGGCCGCAGCTTTATGCACGACTTTCGCGGACCGTTCGACCACTTCTCACCCGTTATTGTATTGCTGGTGCCGTTTTACTGGATTTTCGACACTCCATTAATCCTGGTATTCTTCCAGGCCGCAGTCATGGCACTGGCAGCGGTTCCACTTTTTCTGTTGGCGCGGCACTGTTTCCGGCGTCCGGAAATACCGTTATTGCTCGCCTGCATGTATCTGCTGAACCCCTATTATTCCCGAATTGTCCTGTATGATTTTCATATTGAATGTTTGTTTCCTTTGCTGTTCTTTACCGCATGGCTCTTTTACTTCCGCGGCAAGCTGCTTCAATGCGTCTTGCTGCTGGCATGTACGCCGTTGATAAAAGAGGATTTTATTGTTCCACTCGGCGCTTGCGGACTGTTTCTGTGTTCCAGTAAAAAAAGTTTTTGGCATGGTGTGTTTTGTCTTATTGCCGCAAGCTTCTGGAGTTGGTGGGTGCTGCAGATATGGTTTCCCCATATCATGCGGGTGGATTATCAGCACTATGGACGTTTCCCGCCGATTTTTGGCAATACTGTCAGCGAGACAGTTGCGCGTGATGTTGCGACAACGCCATGCCGGGCGAACCGCTGGTATCTACTGGAGCACAGCAACGGCATTGGCCTTAATTACTCACCTGGTTTTCTGCGATCTACCCAGCTTCAAATTCTACAACTACATCAGCAGTTACCGTCCCCGTTTTCATGGCGCTATCCTCTCCGTGCCGCTGTGGAACTATCAGTTTGTCGATCTCGAACATACAATGCTGTTTCATGCGATTCGACGCGAATTGCCGCCGGGATTGAGTATAACCGCACAAAATAATCTGGGTTACTTTTTTCTGCGCACCCATCGGGTCTACTCCTTGCCCGGCCCGAAAACAGGTACGGACGTATATATTTTTGACACCAAAACTTTTTCCGGCTACGATACCGCAGGCGACTTTAAGCGTATGGAACAATTTGTTGGCAATCTCCTGCGCAACCCGAACTACCAACTGACGTTCCAACGCGATGGCATCCTGATATTTTCCCGCATCCGCAAAAATTCAGAAAAGATCAGGCCGATCGGGTTGATCCGACAGATCGGTTGAATCTACCAGATATCAAATGTCTCACCGATCCGGCCGCTCTGTCGGATCAAACGAATTTACACAAATAAGCGGATTCTCGACGGATTAAAGCGGACAAACGACACCTTTGCGCCGCAGCAACCCGAAGGACGTAGTCTGATTGAAAGCGCCTATGTCCAGTTTAATCACAATACCGAAGCTTTCGAAAGCGGCCCGCACGTTGCCACCATCACGGTCGATTTACTCAGCGCCGAAGTCGCACAGCAGCAGCGCGGCGCGTTTCAAGGGCTGATTGCCAACGATATCCAGGTGGACAGCGAATCTTACGAAATTGACGTGCGCCTGGCGGAAGTGGACAGCAACAGTCTCCGGCAACTCGACAACTTCATGTTGATTTTGCCTGATGGCACGGAAACACCATTGCGAAGTGTTGCCAGTTGGGAGGTTGTGCGCTGCTGGGCTCGCATTGCCCGTTTTAATCGGATGCGAGCCGTTACTCTCTATGGCGATGTTGATACGCGTGTGCTGAACACCAAAAGTTTTTTCGATCACAGTTTAAGCGGAACTTGATTGCGGCAAATTATCCAGGCGGTTTTGCAGTAGTTTGCGTTGCGGGACACTGTAGCCTTGACGTGTCAGTTCCTGTTGTAACAAAAACTTTGCTTGTGAAGCGGATGGACTGTCCGGGAAAATATTATCGCAGTAGAGAAATAATAGTTGGACATTTTCTCCGGTTGTCTTGTGATTAGCTTGTGTGAAATAATCCAATACTATTTGTTCGCCTTTTATGGTGTCGTTCAGCCGATCGAAGTAAATTTCCGCCAACAACAGTGTTGCTTCCGGATCGAACGGTTTTCTTGCCAGTATTTCCGTCAACCTGTCAATCGCTTCCTGATAGCGTTCCTGTTCAACCAATCCCCTGATGTATGACAGTAATTCCGGGGGATATTTCAGGAAACGGCGTGGCAGAAACAAGAAATCGGTCAGGCGATCCGCGACAATGGGAGAGAATAACAGACTAAAACACAACCCGCCACCGTATATAAAAGGCATGGCAATTATCGCGCCGATGATGACTCCGGCCATTGATCCGCCGCTGGCGACGAAGAGGAAAACCGCCAGCCCGAAACAGCCTAGTCCTGAACAGAAGAGCAGTATTTTTTTTATCAATTCGCTATCCATAAATTCTCCTGGAGCGGTGGCGTTTGTAATGTAAGAGCAGCATTGCCCTGCGGATAAATATCCGACGAATACCAAGCTCGATGACAGACGGGGTTATGGAATCGATTGGCGCTACGAATTATTTTGCCCGCGGGTGGGCTTTGCGATATATGTTTTTCATCTTTTCTGTTGTTACATGAGTATAGATTTGAGTAGTGCTGAGGTTTTCGTGTCCCAACAACTCCTGTACGCTGCGCAAATCGGCGCCTGCGTCCAACAAATGGGTAGCAAATGAATGCCTGAGTTTATGAGGAGTGAGTTTAGGCGACAAGTTTGCGGTGCAAAGGTAATTCTTCAAATTGCGTTGAAATGACCGTGCGGTCAGACGGTTGCCATACTTGTTGACAAATACCGGCGCTGCCGGATGCTGATTTTCTGTCCGCAGTTGTCGCAACTGGAAATAAGCTCGAAGCGCTTTCAGGGCAGGGCGTCCGAGTGCGCAAAAACGTTCTTTTTTTCCCTTGCCTCTAACTTTTATGACGCTGCCGAGCATGTCAATATGCTGAAGATTTAGTCCCGTAGCCTCGCTGATCCGCAGTCCACCACTGTAGATTACTTCAAGCATTGCGGCATCGCGTGCCGCAGCGAAAGTGGCGCTTGCCTGATCTTTAGCAATCCCCTGTTCCGCAGCATTCCGCCACCAGATGCGGGGCGTATCGAGCAGTTTGCCGACTTCGTTTACCGACATGAATCGTGGCAGGGATTGTTCTTTTTTTGGTGATGCAAGGCCAACGAACGGATTTTTTTCGACAAGCCCTTCGCGTACCAGAAAACGGAAGAATGAACGCAGCGAGGAGATTTTACGCAGAATGGAGTTGCGGGAGAGATGTTGTTGTTGCAGTCTGACAACAAAATTTCTGGCCGCATAAATATCCACATTGCTCCAATTAGAAAAATTGTTGTCATTACCACTGAGTTCGCTAAATTGGAAAATATCACGACGATAATTGTCGATGGTATGGTTGCTGGCCTGGCGTTCATTTGCTAGATAGCTGATGAAGGCATCCAGACAACTGATCTTGCTGTTTTTTTCGTTGTTTTTCATCGCCACTAATTATTATGCCAGGAAAATTCGCAACCGCAATAATTCTGGCGATAGAGGTTGAATTGACGGGAAAGTTCAATACTGCGTTTAAATCCGTTCTGTTTCTTAAAGTCCCATGGCTCAAAGTTTGGGTAGTTCTCTCCGAGAGCGAAAATCTGTTTAGCGTTCTTGTGAGGACTGACCGTTAGTGTCGTCGTAAAGGTGATATTATCCATATTTTGCGCGGCGATCATGGTGCGTTCCAGATTCCAGTCAAAACATTTTGTGCAACGCTTACCCCGTTCCGGTTCATCTTCCAGGCCACTTATGCAGTCAAGCCATTCGCCATGGTGGTAGGGAGCAACCTGTAACGGAGTCCGGAAGTGTTCTGCAACCACTTCCACAAACGACAGCCGTCTGGCAAATTCCGCTTCGCTGTTGATGTTCGAGTTGGAAAAGAACAGGTGGACATCCCTATTGTTCTCCTGTAACCGTTCAATACACGGCGCCGCGCACGGAGCGCAACAAACGTGAAGCAGAATTGAAGTATTGGGTTGTTCGTTCAATTTTATGTCCTGTTAAACTCTATAATTTGTGAAAAAGTTGAATATAATGATTTAAGGTGGTTTCCGAGCTTAACCTTTTGGATGAGTCGGAAAATCTGTAACAATTTACTCTTCGGGGGAATTCATTGCGGCACATCTGCTTCGTCGGCAACAATCCCGCAAAGCGAGATGAACTTGCAGCCTACCTGCCTGCCTGCCTCTCACAGATATGTCAATACGGCTACGTCTTGCCGCCCCCCCGATTGCAGGGCAAGCTCGCATTTTATCCTGCAAGACAGGACTGCGCCGCACTGAATCTTCCACGTTTGCAAAAGTCTACGCTCAAAAACTAACACGTCATTTTGTGGAATCAAGCGCGAGTTCATCCAGCTTTGCGCAATTATTTCATGAGCAGGAGGCTCAGTGCCATCACCAACATACCGGAAATCAGGCCGTAAATACTGTCGTGTCCTTTGCCGTAAGCCCTGCTGGTGGGAATCAATTCATCCAGGCTGATGTAAACCATCACTCCCGCTATACCGCCGAAAAGTATTCCCATTATTTCAGAGGGTATTGTTCCAACATTACTACCAAAGAATAACAAGAGACCAAAGTAGGCGATAGTCGCACCAACAGGTTCTGCCAGGCCGCTAAGCACGGAATAAAAGAATGCTTTTTTGCGATTACCTGTAGCGTAAAAGATGGGCACTGAAACGCTGATTCCCTCCGGAATATTATGGAGCGCAATCGCCACGGCAATGACGAGCCCGAGTTCGGGGTCTTCCACTGCGGCGAGAAAGGTAACCAAGCCTTCCGGCAGGTTGTGAATACCGATGGCCAGCGCGGTAAATAATCCGGTTCGCATCAGTTTATGATGATGAATACTGTGGTCGTGAAATCCAGCGTTGCGTTTAGTTTGTGTCAAAGTTTCGAATTTCGGAGACGGGGCCGCTGGATCGTGGAGTGGTCGGGTCTCTACTTCCGGGTGAATTTCATGCGGATTTTCAGCCGACGGGATTAAGTTGTCAATCAGACCGATAAAGAGTATCCCACCAAAAAAGGATCCGACATTAACCCAATTTCCCCATTCGCCATAACGTTCGGTCAGGGTTTCGGCACCTTTGAAAAATATTTCAACGAATGAAATATAAAGCATCACCCCGGCGGAGAAGCCGGTGGCAATCGATAAAAAACGATAATTAGTGCGCTTGGCCATAAACGCAATAATACTGCCAAGACCGGTTGCCATACCAGCAAATAAAGTCAAACCCAGAGCTATCCACACATTACTCATATATTCACCTCAAATAATTAGTGCTGACGAAAAAACCGCCTAAGTGTTGTTAATCATGGAAGCGACTCGTTCCGGAAAGAAACAGGCCGAGAAATGGTCAGAATCATCGGCTAACGGGTTCAGTTCAGGTGCTTCGCGGCGACAGATATCCTGAGCCAGCGGGCAGCGTGGATGGAAGCAACAACCGGAAGGAGGATCAAGTGGCGAAGGAACATCACCCGGAAGGATAATGCGCTTACGCCCGGTTTTAGCATCCAGCGTCGGCACAGCCGATAATAACGCCCTGGTGTAAGGATGTTGCGGCGCGGCACACAGTTTGGAACTCGGGCCGGATTCCACAATTTTGCCCAGATACATAACTATTATTCGATGACTGATGTGTTCCACCACCGCCAGATCATGGGCAATGAATAAAAACGCTGTTCCTGTGGTCTTCTGGATTGCACGCATCAGGTTGATGATTTGGGCCTGAACACTGACATCCAATGCCGACACCGGTTCATCCGCCACAATTAGTTCGGGTTCAGCCGCCAGAGCCCGGGCAATTCCGACGCGCTGGCGCTGTCCGCCGCTGAACTGATGAGGGTAACGATGCATATACTCGGGTTCAAGCCCCACAAGGTCAAGCAATTCCGTAACCCGGTCAATCCGCTGTGATTTGTTCAATTTTGTATGTAGCGCCAATACCTCATTTATGGCGCTGAATACAGTCAGACGGGGGTTAAGCGAACCGTAGGGGTCCTGAAAAATCATCTGTATTTTTTTTCTCGCGCGACGCAGCTCCTTACCGTGAAGCGAATTGAGATTGATGCTATCGATGGTAAAACTGCCCGCACGGGGTGATTCAAGTCCAACCAAAGCACGCCCCAGCGTACTTTTACCACAACCGCTCTCGCCCACCAGTCCTAGAGTTTCTCCAGCCTTGATGTTAAAGCTTACGCCGTCAACCGCGCGAAGATATCTTGTGGAACGGAACCAGCCTCCACGCACCGGGTACCAAACTTTTAAATTATTTACGTCAAGTAATGCCATGATAGTTTCAGTATCTATTTCTAAAATAAGCCTTGAATATACAGGCGCTGTGTGCCGATTATGGCTAATTTATTTGTTTTCAATCACGAGCCAATTGCAAAACTTCCCGTGGCCGCCCAATGGGTTGGGGCGGAGGCGCAGTATGCGCGGCGGAGTGGCAGGCACAGACCGCTGCGGGTATGTAAGGCTCTACTGACAACGAATGTTTCATATCATAGTAAGTTAATCTTGAGAATCAAACGCGAACCGAGTAGAACACAGTATATTTTATGATTTTCTGTAACCCCTCACTCTTTCCTTTGGTTCGGGGTCAATACTACAGAGCACTAATCGTTCCTCCTCGGGTGTCGTAGCCTCGACCTCACCCAAAGAGTGAGGCATTATGATTTTCGTTGTTGAAAGAAAAAACAAAAAAAAACTGGCGCACCGGGGTGGCGCATATATAGTTAGAACCTTTTCGAAAAGCTCTAAAAATTTGAAACTCGAAATCCAGCACTATCGTGCTTGAAGTCCTTTCTTCGAAAGGTCGTTAGAGGACTCACTTTTCGCTGTTCGAAACCTTTTTGAGAAGGTTATTAAGTATGATCGGAGCAAGATATTATGATTATTGGAATTTTTGCCGGATTGGGTACTGCCGTGAGTCAATCCGTGTCCTATCAATTTTCCCGCTTTTTTATTCAGCGACATGGCAACTCTTTTCAACTATTAGTCGTGTCCCACATGATTATGGGCATCTTCGCCGCCGCCGCGCTGACGATATTATTGCCACGGGCGGCGTTGCCACCGCTCCGGGTTTACCTGCTGCCATTGCTCCTGTGCAACGGTTATTATTTGTTTGGACAAATGGCCTTTTTTACGGCACTGAAAAGAAGTGAGGCTTCGCGGGTTGCGCCACTATTGGGTTTAAAAATTGTTTTTCTGGCTATGTTCAGCATTCTTTTCTATGGAACATCCTTTGCTCTTCAACAGTGGGCAGCGCTGGCGTTGTGTATTACAGGTGCCGTATTTTCCAACTGGTCAGGAGGGACTTTGCCCTGGCGCAGTTTATGTTGGATTATGCTGGCGTGCATGGGGTATTCGCTGTCAGACATTAACATTAAAATTTTAATTACAAAAATAGGCGATCCCAATATAATGTTTAGTTCAACGCTTGCCGGATTACTCAGTTATACCCTCATCGGGATACCGGCAGCGATAGTTTTCGGCGTTTATCCCGGCATGTCAAAACGACTAATTCTGCCGGCATTGCCATTTTCCTTTTTCTGGTTTATCGGCATGCTGTTGCTCTTTTACTGCTTTGCCGTTATTGGGCCGGTATTCGGCAATATCGTCCAATCAACCCGCGGCATATTTTCTGTTATTGTGGGGACGTTGATCGCCGCGCTCGGGTTTCATTCGTTGGAGAGTCGTCTTTTGCCTAAAATCATTATCAGGCGCATTATTGCCGCAGCGTTGATCACGCTCGCGATTGTTTTGTTTTCCACGAATTAAAATTGAAAATTGTTTGCAGCAAGCGGAATTCGCCGTTAATGTCAGCCGTTGTGGTGGCGACATCTGGATTCAACAGTTTATAGAGTTCCACCAACAACGCTAATGGGAAATCCCGCCCCCAGCGATGCCGATAACCGACAAATCCATGCTGTAACAGTAATCCTCGCATCTCCTCAAAAAGATTTGCCGTCAGGTCGCTCAGATGTATCACAGCACAAAGTCGAAGTTCATCGGTGGTGTGAATCCCTGCATACATGTCCGGACAATGATGTAACTCAATGGCTATCGTTTCATCGCCGGCTGGAGCCAGCGAACAGGTATACAACTGAGGCTTGACTTCCCAGAAAATAAAGTGAGGGGCAATTGTAGTGATGTCGCTATTTTTCCCACAAACCGCAGCAATATTCAGCACCGCAATGGCCAGGTCAGACGGGGGATCGCAAGTTTTTGATGCCAGTCGGATCATCTTGGTCTCAACATTGCGCGAAGCAGCAAAATGCAATTCAATCCAACCATTTTCAATTGATTTCAAGGCTATCACGGAACTCCTCCGGGATTGTCTCACTTGGTCTGGCTACGTAACCATCTATATTTAGGCAACTTGCTGTTACTTTAACACAATATTGCGCCAAAAGCAAGCAGGAGCAAATATGGTATTCGCGTAGCTTGTAATAAAAAGAAAGACCTCACTCTTCCCGTATCAAAATCGGGATCGATTCTTTGTTTTTGTGCACGATCCCGATAGCGATTTCGATAGCGATCACGACAAATCAGGGTTAAGAGAGGCATTACAATAAAAAACCCGGCCTCCTTATCGGAAGCCGGGCTGAAATGATAATAGTTTAGTTACTCTTCTTCTTCGTCCAATTCTGCCTGTTTTACCAGAGAAAACTTTTTCACGGTTATTTCCAGTTTTTCCTGATCTTCATTGCCAACATCTTTTACAATGCCATGAACTTCAACTTTTTTCCCTTCAACCTGAGCCAATTTCAAGCTTTGTTCGTCAAGCTTAACATCAGCCACAATCAGGACTTCGTTGTCATCTTCATCTATGCTTTCAATGACTAATTTTATTGACGTAATTTTGCCATTGTCATCTTTTACTGTTTTAACTACGCCGACTACAGATTCCCAATCAGAGTCTGTTACTTCTTCAGCCGTTGCAACAAAACCAATCCCAGCCAATAATACGGTTAATAACACGGTGAACAACTTTTTCATTTAATGGGCTCCTTTATGAATTTTTGGTTACGAGAAAGGCGCTTTTACCGGAGCCGAGCGGCTCAGAAAGGGAGTTTTTGAGTTGGCGCACCGGGGAACAATTTTCCTTGATGAAATTGGCGACATGTCGTTTCAATTACAGGCAAAACTGTTACGCGTACTGCAGGAAAAGCGTTTTCAACGCCTGGGCGGCGAAAAACCCATTGAGATCAATGTAAGAGTAATTGCGGCAACGCAACAATAAATCCTGTTGATTTACCTGAAGAAATACTGGAATCATCAAATAGATGCGAGGATGCGCCGGCAATTTCAGTTAACGGCAATACCTTGTCGTGGAAAGAATTCAGAAAGCGGGAAATAAGAAACTGTGCCGCGAACTATTTTGGCAGATTGCTCGAAAAATACAACGGCAATGTATTGGAGGCTGCCAAGGACGCGAAAATTTCACCGCGAGCCTTGTACCTTTATTGTCGGGATATCGGAATTTCTCCGAAAAGTAAATTGTCTTGAATTTCTCACGGATTCGGAGGAGAATCAACAGTGACAAAACACGAAGAATAGTACACTTGCGTTGAAGGTTCTCCTCTGAAGAGAGTTTCCTCGGGTTGAGGTGATTGAGGGGAAATTAGTTCAAAACCAGAATCATGGAGTAATTTTACCAATTTGACTAAATGCAATTTGCTTATTTTTCCGGTCAGTGTTACTTCGTCGAGACCACATTTAATGTCAAGTGCGTGCCGCCCCTCTATCTTTGATTCCAAATGAGATAATTCCTCTCCCATCGTGTTCAGATCTTTGACAATCCAGACGTGGTTAACCACACCGGCTATATCTGCCGGGACAGCTTTTTTCTTTGCCTGATTGAAAGCGTGATCTATAAAAACCGGGTCGCTGCCATAACCGGCGGGCATGAAGTCATGTAACGTTACCGTGTTTTCGCTGAACGTTTTCCGGGGCAGATTATCCTGATCAACTTCCGCGTTCGAATAATAAGGGAAATCGTCCAAGTCAATGGAAGAAGTTGAGGACTGGCTAACTGAAGGCGGCGTAGAATAAATTGTTCCACGCAACGCCCAAAAGATTACCGTGCAACAAATCATCAACGCGGCCGCCAGTTGCAGCGCCAGTTTTGCGTTTGAACGCGAATGACATTTTTTGCGTTGTTCCAACTCAATTTTACGGTAGAATTCACGCTTTATAGCGGCAGTGATAGGGCCGGCTTTGGAAGATTCAAATTCAATACAATTTTTCACCGCGGCATCTGTCATTTGCATATCTTTTAGAATTTTGCGGCAAGCAGAACATGACTGACAATGGTCGCTCCAGCGACCGAATTCGGGTTCGACCTGATCCATAGCCGAGCTTAACTCGGCAAATCCCGGACATGATTTTTCAGAATGTGATTGTGATAGTTGCATTATTTTAACCTTGAATCCGTGATAAATTGACTGGTTTTTGCTTGTAATAAGTTGGTTGAAAATTACAATATTTCGTGTTCCCGCAAAACCTCTCTGAGAATTTCTCGTCCCCGGGCAATGCGCGATTTAACGGTTCCAATTTTGCAATCAAGCGCGTCAGCAATCTGTTCATACGGCATGTCGTGAACCAGTCGCAACATCACTGTTTCCCGCAATGGAGACGGCAGCCGCTCCAATCCTTTCTTGACAACCATACTAGTTTCAAGGCCGGCAATTGTTCTCTCCGGCCCGAGAGAGTCGTCCGGAAGTGCCATTTCTTCCTGGTTGTCATCAGACAAATTGCGATCATCCCGCAACAAACTAACATTACGCTCTGAGCCGCGCCGTCGATTCCAGTGATATTTATTTCTGGCGAGATTAACCGTAATTCGATGTAGCCAGGTGGTCAAACTGGAATCACGACGAAACTTGTTAAGTGCTCGAAATGCTCGTACCAGAGCATCCTGTGCCACTTCTTCCGCATCGTGATGATTTGACAGCAAGCCGAATGCGGTATGATATATTTTCAACGCATGCCGATCAATGATTTCATCGAACGCGGCAATGTTTCCGGTCTGAAACACTGCAACCAGTTCTTTATCACTTAATCGTTTAAAACTCATGAGCTCTTATTTTCGTTTAGACATTTAAGCCAGTGAAAAGTTCATTATATTTTGCGCATGAACGAAAATACTTTTTATCCTGAACCCGTGGCTGCATTGATAAAAAAATCCACATCAACCGCATTGAATCCCTAAAGTCGTCCGTAATATAGTCATAACGCATCGAATATCAATTTTATATCCAGGGTTCCGGATTGTATTTGGAAGTTTCCGATGTATATAAAATTATGGCGACACGGGCCTTGCCCGCAACCCAAATCCAAAATCCTAAGTTCGAAATCTGAAACAAAAAACATCGCGAAACCTTTTCGAGCACGGTCTAGTTATTACAGTTGTGTCTCGCGTCCTGGGATCGACGGCAAATGCGGCCAACTGCTTAATTTAGAATGATAAAATGTCAGGATGTTTAAAACATTTAAAAACTCTATTTAAAGACGCCAGAATTATCGACGGCACCGGCGCTCCCGAATATTACGGAGATGTGCTACTCAGCGAAGGTGTTATTGTTGCTGTGGAACAAAATATCGCCGCAACCAGTGCCGGAGAAATAATTAATGCTGCCGGGTTGACTTTGGCTCCCGGTTTTATTGACGTGCATTCTCATTCGGATTTGTCAATTCTGGCGGCGCCTGAGGCATTCGGTAAAATTTCACAGGGCGTAACTACCGAAATCATCGGGAATTGCGGCTTGTCGCCATTTCCACTTACCGATCTCAATCGTGGGCATTTGCAGGAACTATGGGGACATTATCAAATTGATTTGACCTGGAACTCATGTTCCGGGTATTTACGGGAAGTTGAACGTCGCCAACCAGCAGTCAACATCTTTCCATTGGTTGGACACAATACTCTGCGTGCAGCGGTCATTGGTTACGACACACCACGTCCGGCAACTACCTCTGAGTTGGCAGCCATGCAACAGTTACTCGCGGCAAGCATAGCTGATGGTGCAATCGGACTCTCTTTCGGATTGCCTTATGTGCCGGGAAAATTCGCTGATCAAAACGAATTGGCGATGCTAAGAATGGCATTGCCGGGACGCGATCATCCTTGTTCCTTTCATTTGCGCAGTGAAGGGAACTCGCTTGAAAACGCTTTGGCTGAAGCGTTTAATTCGGCCAAACAATCCAACCAACACAAGGTTCACATCAGTCACCTCAAAACTTCCGGTGAAGCCAATTGGCACAAACTTGACCGGGTATTCGGGTTGATTAAGCAAGCTCAACAGTGCGACGGACTATGTGTAACCGCAGATCGCTATCCTTATGTTGAGTCAATGACTCAACTCAGCATGATTTTGCCGGAGCCATACTGTGATCTGGACGATTCATCGCTAGATCGTCAACTCCGGGACAACCACCACTTCGAGGCGGTAGTCGCCGCTTTGGCGCAACTCTTGCCTGGACGCTGGGAAAACATTCGGCTGGTGAGCGGCGCTCCACACCGACAGACATTGTTCGGCAAAACCTTCGATCACATTGCCGCGATTACCGGACAGCCACCGCACCTTACTTGCGCGGAAATATTACGAGAGTCTACCCTTTCCGCCCGTGCGGCATTCCATGGTATGTCCGAAGCTAATATGAAGCAAATTATTCAGGCTCCGTTCACTGTCTGCGGCAGTGACGAAAGTGCGTTGCCCGCGCATTATTCATTTGGACGTGGACATCCCCGCGGATTCGGCTCTTTCCCACGATTCATACGTGGGTTGAGTGAATCGGGAATGTCGCTGGAACAAATTATCTACAAACTCACCGGACAGTCGGCAGCCATCTTCAATTTGCCGCGACGCGGCACAATCAAACCCGGGAATTGGGCGGATTTGGTATTGTTTGAACCCGATATTTTTCTGGATCAGGCCGATTTTAAATCGCCGCATCAACCGGCTGTCGGCATTAATCAGGTGTGGGTAAACGGCAAGCACTTGTATTCGTTATAGTGAGGGCGGTGTCAGATATGATTTGAGATATTGCCCGGTATATGAGTGCGAGCAAGCAGCAATTTTCTCAGGGGTGCCGGTGGCAATGACATAACCACCAGCATCGCCGCCTTCGGGCCCCAGATCAATAATATAGTCAGCAGTCTTAATCACATCCAGATTGTGTTCAATAACCAACACCGTGTTACCAAGGTCACGGAGCTTTAACAATACTTTGAGAAGCTGTTCAATATCCGCGAGATGTAAACCGGTGGTGGGTTCGTCAAGGATGTAGAGAGTATGGCCGCGGGGAGCACGTGAGAGTTCGGTGGCGAGCTTCACCCGTTGTGCTTCGCCCCCGGACAAAGTAGTGGCAGACTGCCCCAAATGGATATAGCCGAGTCCGACATCCTGCAGCGTCTTGAGCTTGCGGTAAAGCGGAGGAATGGCGCTGAAAAATTCTACCGCTTGATTCACCGTCATCTCCAATACGTCGGCGATATTTTGTTTTTTATAACGAATATTCAGCGTTTCCCGATTAAACCTAAGTCCATTGCAGGTTGAGCATTCGACGTAAACGTCAGATAAAAACTGCATTTCGATTTTTTTTATACCGTCCCCCCGACAATCTTCACAGCGCCCGCCTTTGATATTAAAACTGAACCGGCCCGGCTTGTAGCCGCGTACTTTGGAGGCGGGCAATTCTGAAAATAGCTTGCGGATATAGCCAAAGGCATCAGTATAGGTAGCGGGATTGGAACGCGGCGTCCGGCCAATCGGACTCTGATCAATAACAATAGCTTTGTCAATTAGGTCTAACCCTTTAATTTCCCGACAGTTACCCGGCGGCAAGTTTTGAATCCCAAAATGTTTATTGAGCGCTCGCACCAACACCTCATTTACCAATGAACTCTTGCCGGAACCGGAAACCCCGGTTACACAACAAAAAGTTCCCAGCGGAATAGCAATATTTATGTCTTTAAGATTGTTATGCGACGCGCCACGAATTCTCAGCCGGAGCTTGTTGCCACGTTGCCGTTTATCTGGCATCGGCACTTTTTTCTTCCCGGAAAGATAGAGTCCGGTCAGCGAACTGGCGGTGTTTTCCACCTCTTTCGGCGTTCCCGCTGCAACAATTTCGCCGCCGTGCCGTCCGGCACCCGGCCCCAGATCCACCACATGGTCAGCGCGTCTGATGGTATCAAGATCATGTTCTACCACTATTACCGTATTCCCAATGTCTCGCAGGCTTTCGAGTGTTGTCAGCAACCGATCGTTATCCCGTTGATGCAAACCGATACTTGGTTCATCAAGGATATAAAGCACACCAACCAAACCACAACCCAATTGCGTTGCCAAGCGGATGCGTTGTGCTTCGCCGCCGGACAGAGAACCACTCTGGCGGTTCAAAGTCAAATATTCGAGGCCAACGTTTTTCAGGAATCCCAGTCGAGACTTTATTTCCTTGAGCACATCGCCGGCAATTTGTGCCGCTTCCGTGTCTAGTTGCAGATTATCACAGAAATCATAAGCGTCCGTTACAGACATGGCGTTGAAGTCGTGAATTCCCTTGCCGCCAATTATTACCGCCAAACTCGCCGGATTTAATCTGGCTCCTTTACATACGGGACAAGTAAGCGGACTCATATATTTGCGGAGCCGCTCGCGCACCGCATCACTCTCCGTCTCACGCATCCGTCGCTGCAAGTTTGCCAGTACTCCTTCGAATGGTTTGCTCCAATGTAATCGTCGGCCACGAATATGGTAATCAAATTCGATATTTTCTTTACCGCTGCCAAATAAAATAATCTGTTTAAGCTTCTCTGGAAGGTCACGAAACGGACACGTCAACATCTTCGGATAATTATATTGTTCGGCCAGCTTACGCAGGAGCATATTGTAGTAGATAATGAGACGACGTGGCCCGCGGCGCCAGCCGGGAATAGCTCCCTGCCGAATTGAAAGCGAATCATCAGGAATCACTTTTTCAGGATCCATAATCTGCAACGCGCCGAGTCCGTGGCATTCAGGACATGCGCCATGTGGACTGTTAAAAGAGAAGTTGCGCGGCAATAATTGTCCAAAAGATATCCCGCAATCAATACAGGCAAGATGTTCGCTGTGTTGTTCTTCCTGCCATTTTTTACCCGGATTATCCAGCTCTTCCACCAACACCGTCACCAGGCCTTCACTCTGCTTTAGCGCCAGCTCTACGGAATCCGTCAATCGTGCTGTATCCAATTCCCCGGTGACCAAACGGTCGATCACTGCCTCAATAGTATGTCGTTTGGTTTTTGCCAGTTCGGGCATCTGCTCTTCATCCAAATCGACAAATTCACCATCTATTCTTCCCCGAACAAACCCCTCACTCCTCATCTTGTCCAAAATCTCGCGATGCTCACCCTTACGACCATTAATCAGTGGCGCCAGTAACATCAGACGTCGCCCGGATGGCAATGTCATAATCCGATCAACAATAGATTGCGCCGACTGCGGATACAACTCTTTGCGACACTGTGGACAATGGGGAATGCCGATATGCGCGTAGAGCAGGCGCAGGTAGTCATAGATTTCCGTAACTGTCGCCACCGTTGAGCGTGGATTAGAGCCAGCGGAGCGTTGTTCTATCGCGATGGCCGGAGAGAGTCCCTCAATGTGTTCAACTTGCGGCTTCTGTAGCCGATCCAGAAACTGCCGGGCATAGGCGGAAAGACTCTCCACATAACGGCGTTGTCCCTCAGCATAAAGTGTATCAAACGCCAAAGATGATTTTCCGGACCCACTCAGGCCGGTGATCACCGACAGTTTATTGCGGGGCAACGACACGTCAACACCCTTCAGATTATGCTGCCATGCCCCTTTGATAGAAATATTTTCAAACATTGAAATTATAAGTTAGAAACGTTGGCGGACGCGTTGCTGCTTGATTTTCGGCTCCTCCAAATAGAGAGCATACCACATTTCGCCAAGTCCGGCGTTGGAAAAAAGTTTAATTTTGCCATTTGCCAGTTTTTCGCGGTTATCCACAATCGTCTGGTGATCGGTTTTTTTGCGGGCCTGCGTCAGCAATTCCAGAGCCCGGTCAATTTCGCCGCGTTGCACCAGCATCCAGGAATAGGCGCCATACAACAATGCGCAATCATTGCCTTTGGCACGGCGTGCTTTTTTCTTGAAAAACTTTTCAATTCCGGGATCATTCTTTTTGTACATTCTAGCCAGCTTGAACGCGACAGCCCGGGAATCAAGCATCAAACAGTCGGACAACAATGCGTCAACTTTGGCAAACTCGCGAATTTGGTAGTAAAACATCATCCGCATCGTGTTGATCTGTTTTTTTAGCAACAAATTCCACTTGAACAAAGGCTCCATTGCCTTACTCTCCCGCAATGCCTCACGCACTGCTTCCGCCTGTTCTTTTTCAAGCATTTTTTGAACCGACTTGGCATTACCGCCCGGCCGATGCTGGAATACCTGAATTTTGCGGTTTATCTTGTTTTGCGCGCGGGTCATCAAATCCTGGATGTGATTATTAATGGCATTAACCTTCTTTCGTACCAGTAAACCAATGAGCAACTGAACGATCACAAAAACAATAAAACCATTGGCAATGCTCCAGTAAATATTCAAATCCAAAGCACTCAATAAGCCGGCAATCACGCCAGCGGAAATGGCTATTATAAGGGTCAACATTTAACATATTCCTTTATTGTTAATTAGTGCCTGAACGAAAAAGGGCTTTTCGTCGGCACAAATTATGACTATTTCTTTTTCCGGCGCTGTTTTTTCTTTTGTTGTTTTTTGAGTTTGGCCAGACGTCGCCTTTTCTGGCGCTCTCTGGCTGAGACTCCTCCTTCATCATCTATACCGCCAAGTCCACTCATGCCGGGAGGCATAGACATCGGTAAATCCGGGGCCCCGCCTCCGCCGCCAAAAGCTCCCATCAAATTGCGCATCATTCCTGACTTGCGCATCATTTTACGCATTTGATTGAATTGATTAATTAGTCCTGAAACCTGTTCAACTGCGTTGCCACTGCCGCGAGCGATACGCTTGCGACGCGAAAAATCAATAAGGTCAGGGGTGGCGCGTTCGCGTGGCGTCATAGATAAAATCATTGCTTCAATTCTGGAAAAATACTTTGGATCAAGCTGTTCGCTCAGCTTCCCGAGATCGCGCCCGCCGGGGAGCATTTTCATAATCGATTCTGCACCGCCGAGGTTGGTAATCTGTTTAAGCTGCGCGAGAAAATCATTAAAATCAAACTGATTCTTCTGCATTTTCTTTTGCAGCCGCCGAGCCTCATCTTCGTCAATCTCGGCAGACGCTTTTTCCACCAGCGACACAACATCACCCATGCCGAGAATACGCGATGCCATGCGATCAGGATAAAACACTTCCAAATCGGTGAGTTTTTCACCGATCCCAATAAATTTTATCGGACATCCGGTAACATTGCGGATCGACAACGCTGCTCCACCGCGAGCATCGCCATCAAGTTTGGTGAGAATGACACCGGTCAATCCCAGCGCCTGGTGAAAATGGTCGGCAACCGAAACCGCTTCTTGTCCAAGTGCGGCATCCGCAACTAACAAAATTTCGTCAGCTCGTACCGCCTGACTTGTCAGCACCAACTCCTGCACCATCCCCTCATCAATTTGTAATCTACCGGCAGTGTCAATAATCAGTACATCTGTGTGCTCATACTTGGCTTCTTCCAAAGCATTTGCGGCAATTTGCGGCACGTTTTGATTGCCGCGTTCCACATAAACCGGTACGTCAACTTCACGGCCAAGTATCTCAAGTTGGTCAATCGCTGCCGGACGATAAACATCAGCCGCCGCCAACATTACTTTTTTGCGCTCTTTTTTCAATCGCAACGCAAGCTTCGCCGCGGAAGTAGTTTTCCCGCCACCGTGCAACCCCACCAACATAACCACACTGGGTTTTGACGTGATGTTGAGCGCCACTGCGGCATCGCCCATTAACTCCACCAGACGGTCGTTAACGATCTTGACTACTTGCTGTCCCGGAGTAACACTGCGCAAGACTTCCTGCCCAAGGCAATCGTCGCGCACTTTTTCAATAAATTCCCGGACAACTTTCAGATTAACATCCGCCGCCAACAGAGCCAGCCGGATTTCGCGCATGGCGTCAGCAATATTGGATTCCGATAGGGTGGCTTGTCCACGCAATCGTTTAAAAACATTTTGCAGTTTATCGCCAAGTGCGTCAAACATAGTTTGGATATCCTTATCTTGCCTTATTTCACAACGTGTATATTTTTCTCATCATGCTTGCCATCAATGCCTACCGTGCGTTTCAGCACATACGCGATGTCTGCGTCTGAATTTTTTGTGCGCTTGTGCTACGCGTATTATTTACAATATTCGCTGTATTTGCGCATAACCGACATTACATAAGAACGAGTACTTTCAATTTTGATGCGATCAATCACTTCGCCGTCAAAGTTTTCCGGTTTCCAGTTTTCGGCCCGGCTTTCCCCGGCATTATATTGGCATAGCGTCAACTCAGTACAACATCGGTAACGCTTCCAGCGTTTCAAACCCTGCGCCAAATACCAGGTTCCTATTTCAATGTTCAACCCCGGCTCGAACAGCAAGCCATTGGCAGGCACGTCCACCTTATGATACCTTGCCCAGTCCGTAACGGCAGCGTTAGGCATTAACTGCATTAACCCGATTTCGCCGGCATGCCCCCTGGCCTCACGATCAAAACGGCTTTCCTGGTAGATCACCGCTTTGATTAACCTACTGTCAACGCCATGCTTTCGGGCAGCCTGTTCAATTAGCCGCGGATAACGCGCATCGTCTAAAAATAAATATTTTTTTATTTCCTGATATCGGGTTATGATGCCAACAGTCAAACAAACCAGAAGCAGAACGATTAGCGTCACCGCAAATCGTCCAAGTCTCCGTGTAAATTTTCCTTTACTCCTCAAATCACCGCCCCATATTGAAGACTGATTTCGATGACTCCGAAGCGCCATTTTGACGCACTAGTTTTTTGTCTTCCAACCCGCTATTTTTAGTGGGCATATCGTGGCCGAAAATAAAAACACCGAAAACGCCGCGATGAAGTTCAATGCGAGGTTGCAAGCCCAACAACTACCGATAAAATACTTGGCTTATTTTCGGCCAAGGATTGGTCGCCATTCATTTCGTCGGCACCGGACAACTACCGGATGATCCAGTCGGCACAGCCGTATTAGCAGCAGGCGCAGTCTTAGCGGCAGTACCAACCGGTGCAGTTCTTTTTCGCTGTTGCTGGAGCTGCTTGACATATTCCGTGAGATCACTGCCTAATTTTTCCGGAATATTGATTGTGACAATGATTTTATTACCATCAGGCTTAATTGAGACGGCCTGACTGATATCAGCGCCCAGTTGAGGATTGTTCTGAAAACTCTGGGCAGTGAAAAACATAATCATTCCCTGTGCCTGCATTGCCAGCATCGACGCGGCATTATTATCGGCACAAACCAACTCAGCGTCCAATAACATGTCCTTTTTATGTTCACCGGACAAATTTAGCGACACTGCCACACTTTCGATGTTTCGCAGCGGCGAAAGCTGATTACCGTCTGCATCATCAGGTTTGCTGCGGCTGACAAAAGCCACCCAGGCCAGGCCGGGTTGTTTCAGGGATCGGGCACAATGACGTAACTTATCGCCAGCCCCGGCCTGTTCATGTTGATTAAGGATCGCGCCAATTGCCCCGGAATCGGTAATAACGGCAATATTCGGACGCAAAAAAGCTACTGCAGCCGAATTCTTACCCGCGTTATTTATCTGCTCCAAACCGGTACCCTGCAATATATAAACCTTTTGTCCGGCAATATTTTTTACCTGATAAACTACTTTACTCTCTTTCTGTTGTTGCGCGTCAAGCAATTTTTTGAACCCGGCTTCATCAATCGGGGTTTTCACAATGGCGCCGCCCTTGCTTCTGTCTTCCTGAAAGAAAACCAACGCCTCGGTCGGCAAATCACTAATCTTTAAGCCCAACTTTTGCAGTTCGGATTCAAAAAGCGTCCACTTTGCGGCAAACTCCTTGTTTTCCTGTCTCATCTCGGCGATCTGCGGAAGGTTCATAATTTCAGCAATTTGCAGCGATAGAACACCATCGACACCGGTCGGTACATACTTCATCAACTCGTTTTCACCTTTTCCGACCAAGCTGATCAATGCGATTCCAACGACAACTACCCTTTTCAGTAACCCGTTCATTCTTGTTTCTCCCGGTAATATTTTTTATCCGGCCGAACATCAGGTCCGGTTGCGGAGTGCGCAAGCAACGCTTACGCCTGTTCCATGTTGTTTTTTTCTTCCTTTGCCGGCAACACCACTTGCAAATGTAACTCGCGCAACTGTCGGGGGGTAACTTCGCACGGCGCATTCATCATCAAATCCTGCGCTTGCTGGTTAAAAGGAAAAGCGATCACTTCACGTATATTAGGTTCATTTGCTAATAACATTACAATACGGTCAACCCCCGGAGCAATGCCGCCATGTGGCGGCGCGCCCAATTTGAAAGCATGAATCATACCACCAAACTTTTCGTCGACGGTCGCGCGATCGTACCCGGCAATCTCAAATGCTTTATACATAATATCGGGACGATGATTACGGATTGCACCGCTTGAAAGTTCAATGCCATTGCAGACGATGTCATACTGAAACGCCTTGATGGTCAATGGCTCCCGGTTAAGCAGGTCGTCCATTCCGCCCTGAGGCATGGAAAATGGATTATGACTAAAACCAATAGTGCCGGTCTCCTCATCGGTTTCAAACATCGGAAAATCAACGATCCAGCAAAACTTGTAGCCAGTGCTATCAATCAGTTCAAGCCGTCGACCCAACTCGGGAATCACGGCGCCACCAATTTTCATCACTGCGGGCTCGCGGTCGGCCAGGAAAAATAGCGCATCATTATCCTTGACCTCGGCCACTTCTTTAAGGCGGGCAAGGATATCCGGAGATAAGAATTTAATAATCGGACTCTTCTCGCCTTCTTCAGTCCATATAATATAAGCCATTCCTCTGGCACCGGAGTCCTGGGCAAATTTAATCATATCATCATAAAATTTACGCGATTTATCCGCCACATCCGGCGCCTTGATAGCGCGCACCACGCCTCCTTTCTCAACAACTGACGCAAAGGCCTGAAACCCGCAACCGCGAAAAATGTTGGTAACATCAATCATTTCAAGCGGATTGCGCAAATCCGGCTTATCGGTGCCAAATCTGGAGAGTGCTTCGGCATAAGGCAAACGAATGAAAGGCGCTTGATCAACTTTTTTATCACTGAATTTATTAAAGATATCAACGAACAACCCTTCAACCACCGCAAAGACTTCTTCCTGAGTGACAAAACTCATCTCCAGATCAAGTTGATAAAATTCGCCGGGCGAACGATCCGCCCGGGCATCTTCGTCGCGAAAACAGGGAGCAATTTGAAAATATTTGTCAAACCCAGCCACCATCAACAGCTGTTTAAACTGTTGCGGCGCCTGTGGCAAAGCGTAAAACTTTCCGGGATGCAGGCGGCTCGGCACTAGATAATCTCTGGCGCCCTCCGGCGAACTTGCCGTCAGAATGGGCGTCTGAAACTCCTGAAATCCTTGTCCCCACAAGTGTTGTCGAATGGCCGCAATAACCTCTGAGCGCAACACAATATTGCGATGCAATTTATCACGACGTAAATCAAGGAAGCGGTAGCGCAACCGCATTGCTTCAGGCGCGGCTTCATCCTTTGCCACCTGGAAAGGGATTATTTCAGACTCTCCCAATGTCTCCATCCGTTCAGCAGCCACTTCAATCTCTCCGGTTGTCAGTCTGGGATTAACCGTCTCAGGAGAACGCGCGACGACCTTTCCCTCAAAACAAACCACCGATTCCACTCGCCAGCGGTCAACCGAACGATAAAATTCCTTCTCCGGATTAATGACCACCTGGGTCAGGCCATAATGATCACGCAAATCAATAAAAATCACGCCTCCGTGATCACGCACACTGTGAATCCACCCGGAAAGCCGTACTACTTCGCCGACCGCGTCTTTACGCAATTCGGCACAGGTATGAGTTCTATATTTTGTCATAATTGTCGTTTACTTAGTTTTTTGGGAGGTGATTTGAAAAGTCCACAGCATACCCGATTTTTAGTATTTTAACCGGACAGATTTTGTTTTTTGAGCGATTGAGCATGCCCAAAGGGTGTAAATGAGCTCGAAAACAAAATTTGCCAAACAAAATCAAAAAACAGGCGCGGAGACTTTTGAAATTGCCTCTCAGGTCTAGTTTTTCGAGTTGCAAAGTGCTAATTTAGCACATTTTTCCCGATTTACCACCTGCCGACAAACCACAGATCGGCAAAAAAGGGAGACGGGGTGAAAGGGGGACGGGGTGAAAGGGAGACGGGGTGAAAGGGAGACGGGGTGAAAGGGGGACGGGGCGAAAGGTGGAAAATAGGTCGCGCGGGAGCATGACACTTCGCCGCGCCAGAGGCACGGGGATAATACGGGCCGCAGGCCGGTGGAGGGACGGCCTCCCATAGGGGGCTAACTTGTTTCTTGGGTAATAAAGGCTTCTAACTGCATGAGCTTTTTTCTCGATGGCTGTCGCAGTTTCTGCCTGATCCTGTCCCAGTGCAACTCAAGCTCTGCCAGTCTAATCACTGGCGTCACCCACTGTGTTACGACATGATACAATGCCTTGAATTCGCTCCACAAACTTCTGCGCGCCGCCTGAACAAGCCACTGCTCTCCAGGGGGAAAAAGCTCCCAGATGGGAGCTAAGTCGTTCGATCAAAAGCGCGACAAACATTTTGCCATACAGCCACGCCTTTGCGCTACTGTCTGTGTACTTCGGCAGCGCCCCGATCCTTGCTATGCTTTTGAACCTCTTGAACACAAGCTCCACCTGCCACCGCAGCCTGTACAACTCAAGGACTTTCTTGAGGCTGAAAACATCCGGGGGCAATGTGGTGATTATGACAATGAAATCGCACGTGAGAAGCGCAAGTTGAGATGGTGTTTTCTGTCTCCTTATAGCTCCTTTATACATGGTTCTTCTGGCGCGTGCCGCCGACTCGTCGTTTTTCCTGACGATGCAAACGCGGCACGGCAACGTCTCCCCGGGGGCACTGCCATGAATAAAAACATTGGCTTCGCCACACATCCCCTCGATTGGATGAGCCTTGAAAAACCGCTGGATATCAAATGCGCTTCCATCCTCGTTGTACAAAGGAAGAGAACTGCTATTCCAGCGAACACAGCTGTAACCGCCTCCCGCCGCCACATGGTTGAAGCAGTTGAATCTGCTGAATCCCCGATCGCCCAACATAACATCATTTGGCTTCACCTCAAACTGTTCCAGCCCTTCACCCGTGCCCGGGCCTTCCGTTTTTGTAAGCTTAAAGGAGTCGCATGTCATGTCTGACAGCGAGAAACTGTAATGTATTCTCCATTGCGTGCCAAACCGGCCTGGCTCCTTGATGATTGTCCCGTCAATCAGACGGACGTGATAGTCAGTGAAATCCTCGCCGTTCCTGACCTCGCCGAACATCTCTGCGCAAAGTCTTTTGAACATGTCGCAACTTTTGCGGAGGCGTTTCAGCAAGGCCACATCGCTCAAGGATGCAATGCCCGCTTCGGCGGCTATCGTGGATGTCTCGCGGAGCGAATATCCACAGAGGAGATGGAGCATGAGTAAACGCATTAACTTGTCTGGTTCCTTGTCCTTTCGCTGTCCTTTAAGCACTTGGCTTGCTACGGCAATCTCGCGCCAGTTGTTCGGAAAGCACTTCAAAAAGTCTTCCCACGCTGGAATGTCTCCTGTTCTGAAATCACTTGAAGTGTTGTTGATCATGACTTACATCCTATTGTTAGATTGTTGAACGGAAAATCTACCTAACAATAATGTAAACCATATGTGAATTAATGCAATTCGTGATAACAAAAACAAGTTAGCGTATATGGGGCTGACTCCCCGGGCTGTGGGGTTGCGGGGTTGCACCCCTTAATAAACAACATTGTCCTGAATGGACTGGGGGTTACGGAGTTCCCCTCAGTACAAAAAGAGTAAAGGGGTTACATAAACTACGCTATATTACCTATTTTTACGTCATACTTCTTGAAAAGTTGATAAACGTAAATATGGTGGGTGGACAAATCTAATTCGCAATAGGCAACTTGGCCGCGTTGTCGCAATTCAGCCGCATCGTACGCGAGCCGGGACGCTATGAGTCAATCCTGAATGCCGATTCGTCGGATACGCTGTATTATTTGCTCAGTAAATAATCAGGGATTACTTAAATATCTTTGTCAAAATCGTTCGCACAACATATTTCTTTCCGAAAATTATTTGTAGTTTGAAATATTATTTTGTCTCGGTTTAGAATAACAACGAATTAACCAGGAGTGGCAAATGAAGTTGGCATCTTTAGTTGACGTAAATCGCGTTTTTGTTGGCGAGCCTTCCGGAGATCGGCGCGAAGTGTATGAGAATATTCTGGCAAAACTTTTGCAAACGGTGCCGGAACAGCTTGATCAAACCGCGACAATAGAAAACATGATTGAGCGCGAAGATAGTACCAGGTTGCCATACGATGGCGGACTGGCGATTCCTCATGTGCGCAGTGATGAATTCACCGATTACCATTTTGCTATTACTACATTGGACAAGCCGGTAAAATTGCGCGAGTGGGATCAGCAACCGTGTCGGGTAGTATTGATGTCTCTAATTCCACCGGCCGCTTCGGATTTGTACCTCAAAGTGTTGGCGGCAGTAGCAAGATATGTAATGTGTTCGGGCAACGTTGAGAAGCTCGCGGCCGCGCCATCGGCTGAGGCCCTGCTAAAAATAATTGCTGATGATAATATCACTATCAAGTCCACGCTGACCGCCGAAGATATTATGAACACCCAGGTTACAACGGTTTCAGCCGATAGTGACGTGGCGCTGGCAATCGACGTTATGACCAGAGATCGGCTTGATTATCTGCCCGTTGTCAACAACGCTGGAACCATGGTCGGCGTTATTGGCGGAATTGATATTATCAGCAAAGCTGTGCCTGAGTATCTAATGATGATGGACAACATCAATTTTCTCACCAGTTTCGAACCGTTTGAAAAGGTATTACGGGATGAAGCCTCAGTCAAGGTTTCTGAGTTAATGCGTCCGATTGACGACATTGTTATTCCGGCCAAATTACCGATAATTCAGTTTACGCTACGATTGGTCAAAGGTGAATCTGAGCAATTTTTTGTTGTTGACGAAAACGGTGGATTCATTGGTGTCGTTGGCATACAGGAAATAATTAAAAAAATATTGCGTGGTTAAAATGATATTCTGGCTTGGAACTATAATATTTATCGCCACTTATGTGCTTATTGCGTCTGAAAAAGTTCATAAAACTACTGCGGCATTGCTGGGAGCAATGGCAATGTTACTGTTCGTGCTTCCCGGACCGCCACACGATTACAGCGGCGAAGAAAAACACTCCTCGCCAAAGGTGGCAACTGACACGATCAGCAGGGAAGTTACTACGGGCGCCGCGGCATCTCAACTTTATGACGCGCCCGCGGTTCATGATACCGGCATTGATCGGATTATCGGTACGGACAGCCGCTATAATGAATTGGATGTTTTTGCCCGTCATGTCAATTTTGACGTAGTCTTCACTCTCGCCGGTATGATGTTGCTGGTAAATATTTTAAGTGGCACCGGTCTGTTTCAATATGTGGCAATTCGCTGCGCCAAACTCGGCCGTGGTCAACCGACTCTAATCATGATTTTGCTGGTTGCCGCGACCGCAGTTTTATCGGCGTTTCTTGACAACGTAACTACCGTGTTGCTGATTGCTCCAGTGACATTGGTAGTAGCAAGTGAACTTGGAGTCAATCCAATACCATTTCTGGTGGCAGAAACCATGTCTTCAAATATTGGAGGCTCCGCCACATTAATTGGAGATCCCCCGAATCTGATTATCGGTTCGGCTGCAAAATTCGATTTCATGGCATTCATTATTAATTTGAGCCCGTTTATCGTGGTGTTGACGTTAATCTACTGTGTCGCTTTATATATTTGGTATGGCAAACGTATGCGTGGCACTATTGAAAGTCGAGCACGAATTATGGAATTAGACGAAAAAGCGGCAATCAGTGATCCTGCCAATCTGCGACGCGGCGGCCTGGTGGCTTTGCTCACAATCGTTGGTTTTCTGGTCCACGGAATGCTTGGGCTTCAACCGTCAGTTGTGGCCATGACTGGCGCCACAGTTGCGTTGCTGGTATGTAAGGTTGATACCGACCAACGTTTTGAAAAAGTTGAATGGAGTACGCTATTTTTCTTCATCGGTTTGTTTGTTGTTGTGCGCGGAGCAGAAGAAGCAGGATTGATGCGAGTCCTCGGCACCATGCTGAGTTACACCTCCTCCTGGCCGCCACTGGTGACCATTCTGGTGGTGATGTGGGGCAGCGCAATTATTGCCGGACTGATGAACAACGTTTCATACACCGCTGCCGTCATTTCTATTATCAGCGCTTTTCTTTCCGCAACACCAACGTTTCAGAACTCGCTGGAATTAAGTCGGTTGATGTGGTGGGGACTGGCCCTGGCGGTCTGCCTCGGCGGCAACGGCACCATTGTTGGAGCCGCCGCCAATCTGGTCGTGGCCGGCATCTCCGAAAAGAATGGGCATCGCTTCAAGTTTACAGAGTTCCTCCGCTACAGTATTCCGATAACACTATTCTCGATGATTGCGGCGTCGCTCTATATCATCATGCGTTATATGATGATTTAATGAGTAGTTAGACCGTGCTCGAAAAGCCTTTCAGTACTTTGGGTGGGGTCGAGGCTACGACACCCGAGAAGGAACGACGAGGCTGTGTAGTATTGAACCCACTCCAAATATAAAGGCTTTTCTTATCTCGGTCTTTGTTCATTTCAAAGAACATTTCTTTGAAATGGGT
>JAGYNC010000399.1 GCA_018400135.1 Victivallaceae bacterium | reverse complement strand
AAAGGATGAATGTAGACGAACCCGAAAGCAAGCGCCGCGGCATGAAGTACGGGGTAAAGCTCGTTGGCAGTCATGGCTTTGTCGGCTTCCGTCATTGCCCCAATCAATGTTTCCAGATCCTCAGGTTTTGCTCCGATAAATTCAGGAAGTGGACTCCCGTCGGCATCACGCTCTCCCAAAAACACACCATATTTTCGGAATCCCATTTGGGTGAATCGTGTATCTTTTATGATAATCTTCTGAAGCCGGATGAGCTCTTCTTTCGTAATCTGGAATTTGCCTGCCTGTAAGACCGCTTTCCCCCAACGTTCAATTCTGCTTGTTGGCGCGGTTTCTCCTTCTATCGCGAAACTTGCCCTGCTGTCCGCCAAAAGCATAAAACTTGCGGCTCTGGCAATCAGGCTCCTGCTTACGGTTCCGACTACGGTATCGGCCTTGCCTTTCAAACCTGACTGAACAAATTCCCGCAATAATGCGGTTTTCCTGATGGTCGGGGAGAACCGCTTGGTGCCGATAATATTGTTTTTCAAACGGTGACGTTTCGAGTAAATTCCGTGACATGTAAAATATTTTTCTGGATCCAAAAGGAAAATTGTCCGGCATTTGGGACAGTCCGGTATATTCAGTTCCGTTTCCTCAAGCCATTCGTAGAGGAACCATATTTTTCTCGAGTAAATTCCGGTGGGGTTGGACAAAATATAATTTTCAATCTCCTTTCTCGGAAGAAAATTCAAAATACGCTTTAGACTTAAAAGGTCAAAACTCTCATGTTTCAAAGCAAAAACCAGATGATCGGTGTCCTTGTCGCCAGGCCAGTACCTTTTATCATAGAGCCTCCAGACCCCTGCCTGGGTAATATTCCCCCTGACATGTCCCCCGGAAACACACGATGGATAGTGAACATGGCTTGCGATCCCGTACTTCCTGACCAGATAGGAGTACCCTGCAAGGGAAGCGTCGTCAGGCAATATTACGTCCTGAAAAATGTGGTCTGATTTCATCATATGTCTCCCCGGCGGTTTTGATTTATACTCCATAAAAGTTAAAAATTCAACCTGATAGAGTATACATGTCGAAAAATCTTAACTTGCGTCGAATTTTGCCATAAAATAGCACTTAATGTCGAAAATTACAAACCATGTGACAAGATTTATACAGGCTACACCGATGGAGGTAATGCCTCACTCTTTGGGTGGGGTCGGGGCTAGTATGAGTTGCAGTTGCAAACTGCTCAGTCGTCCG
>JAGYNC010000398.1 GCA_018400135.1 Victivallaceae bacterium | reverse complement strand
TAGGGCACTTATAACCTTTCTTAATAGGGGACTCGTTAATTGGGCGGCCTTTGTCTATCGCCAGAGTCAGGTACTGATGTTTGCTCAAAGTATCGTTAAAGATGATCCTGAAATATCCCGTTCACACTCTATAGACGTGTACCTTTGGAGTATTTTTAGACTATCGGTAATATCAGACGCTTATTATCAGAATTCCCGAAAAGCTTTTGAGGGAAAGCTGAAAGAGAAAAATTCACCTTGGGCAGCAATGGCTCAAGTTTGCAAATACATCCGCAATTTAACCATGCATTACGGAGACGCATTCGAACCGACGGAAGCCGATTTCTTTATCATGGTTATTTGCCTGGTGAGTGTGTTGTTCGAGGATGAGATTGAGGACTCCGACATAAGCACTTTGTGTCATAAATTTAATACAACAAAACTTCCTGATTTTGAGTTTTTGCTCAATGCCGTTGAAATGCAATGGAGTCAGGATGCTAACAACGATGTAAGATTGCAAAGAAACGATGATGAATCATCAGAAGAGTATCTCCTCCGTGTTCTCGAACTGGAGAAACACTTGACCAGAAAACCCATGCTTCAAGCCGCCTATCTACGGGTATTCAAAGAGTTATCCAATCTTACCCGCAATCAACGTGGCTTCGACAAACAATGGCCCAAACTACTCATGGCATTAATAGCTCAAGCTCTTTCCCCGCCAAAGTAGAATGCCTGAATTAATGAGGCAATTTCAACAGTCTCCTCTCCTTATTCCAGATTTTAATACAACAAGTTAACATGCTACCTCAGACTTACCCTTTTGATTATTCATCGAAATCAGTAACAATTTACTCTTCTGAAAAATTCATTTGCGGTACAAAGCGTGCTTCGCGCAAGAACGTCGGATGCGCCGACAGGAATACGCATTGTGTCCGTAGTAATGACGACATCGACGGCAGAACCGCATATTCGCACTAAATTTCTCACAAATCTAGATTTTTCCAGATTTTTTTTGATTATGGCAGGAAAAAGTTCCAGAAGCCTGCTTAAAATTATACAACAACAATAAACCTAATGGAGATTGAATTATGCAAAAGTGTCCGAAATGTCAGTCGGTCAATGTTGATAAACTCAACTACGGCAAACGCGTAGGTGCCGCCGTCGGCGGGGTAAGCGGTGCTACCGGAGGAGTTCTCATGACGACGACTGGCGCGGTCGCCGGCGGCAAGGCGGGAGCAACCCTGGGATTAATCGGCGGGCCGGTTGGCGTTGCGGTTGGAGCCACGCTGGGTTCTATTGTCG
>JAGYNC010000397.1 GCA_018400135.1 Victivallaceae bacterium | reverse complement strand
ACGAATTCAAGATGCCGCGATATCGCGGATTATCACGTTTTCCTCCGGCACGTCGCCGTGAACACCACGGTTGCCGGTTTTTACTTTTTCTATCGCGTCAACCACATCCATCCCGTTCGTTATCTTGCCAAACACGCAATAACCGTAATGCTGCGGTGTTGGCGCTTTAAAATCCAGAAAATCGTTGTCTTTAACATTAATGAAAAACTGACTGGTCGCGCTGTGCGGGTCCATTGTGCGCGCCATGGCAATAGTGCCGCGTTTATTGCCAATACGGTTATCCGCTTCATTTTTCACCGGTGCCTCAGTCGCTTTCTGTTGAAAATCAGCATCGAATCCACCACCCTGAATCATGAAATTCTCAATCACCCGATGAAAAATGGTATTGTTAAAATGACCTGAATCAACATACCTGAGAAAATTACTAACGGTTTCCGGCGCCTCACGTTCAAACAATTCACACTCGATATCGCCCAGCGATGTTTTGATGGTAATCATGTTGTTTCCTTATTTTAGTATCAGATTTTTACATCCAGAAAAGTAGTCCTTCTGTCGGCGAATTACAACTTATTTACAAAAAAACTCCATGCGGAGTTAGCCCAAATAGTAATGTCTCACTCTTTGGTGGGGGCGAGGTTACGACACCCGAGGAGGAGGCGAGGCTGTGTAGTATTGACCCCGCCCCAAAGGAAAGAGTGAAGCATTACGCCAAAATAACCTTTTACACTTTTTCTACTCGTTATCCGCTCTCGTCGCCGCTATCGGGATCGTTATCTAAATCGATTTTTTCACACAAAGGGAGAAAATTTTTGACGGGATAACCGGATGAGGAGGATGGGAGGGGGAATGAAGAATGAAAAATTTAAAATGAAGAATTAAGAAGGGAGCCGGGGAACCACTAATCTACACTAATCCTGCACCAATTTGTTTCCCTCTCCTCTGCGCCTCCGTGCCTCTGCGGGATAAATAAAAAATGACTCGCGCGGAGAGCGATATACCGGCCGCAGGCCGGTGGAGGGCTGTCCTCCGTGGCAGCCTGAATTCACGGTCGCGCAGGAGCACGACCCTCCGCCGCGCCGGAAGGCGCGGAATAATACGGGCAAAGCCCGTGGAGGGACGGGCTCCTGTCCGTCTGGAAAGTAGTGCCAGGTTTAGCCTTAAACCGGCACCGATAAAACGTCAGCGTGGGAACAAAAATGAAGAAAGAACTAAAATCTCCTATCTTCCTACAATTCCTACATGTTCTATATGGTTAACTTTTCTCCCCCTTTTTCATTTTACGCTGTGGGATGGTATCGTTATACTC
>JAGYNC010000396.1 GCA_018400135.1 Victivallaceae bacterium | reverse complement strand
TCTATCAATGGTTAAATAACATTATCGGGAAGGTTTGAGTACCTCTCAAACCTTTTCGAGAATGTTCTAATTACGGTTTTTTACAACATTGTACCAGCCATAAAGAATAAAGGCAATTGTTGGAGACAGTCCGGCGAAGGCCGGATTAAGCAGCCCCTGTTTTCCCAGTACCAGAAAAATCTGGGAGGTTACAATATATACGACAATAACTGCAGTTGCAGTAATGATAGCCAGCATAATTCCCGATCTTTCATTTTTGGTGGCCAATGGAATCCCGAGAAAAACTGCGAGAAAACACGACCAGGGGAATGCCAGCCGGTAGAAGAATACTGACAACAGGATTGCCCGGCAACGCTCCGCCATATTTTTGGTTTTACGGAGCATGCTCCAGATAACCCAGGTGGGAAGTTCATCCTGGTCTTTAACCGCGTTGATAATATCATTTGGAGTTTCAGAAATTTCTTCAGATGTTTTGATGATTTCCGGGACGCGCGTTGAATTCAACGGCATCAGCCCGTCATCACTATACGGGGTGAAAGAGGTTTTGGTGAAAATCCAGCCGACACCGGGAACATGTTTGGCTTTTGCCGCATTAATTTCCCATTCAAGTGAACCATCGGCGCGATAATTTTTCAGAGTAACCGCTTCCTGTTCTCCGTCAACCGTAAATGACCTGAACAACCAGGTGCGACGTTTGTCCAGACTACGATAAGTCAGCATACGCTGAAAGTCTGGAACCAGTCCGTCCGACTTGGTGGCCACATATTGGAGTACTTCTGCCTCGCGTTCAGTGTATGGGACAAGTTTTTCGTTAAACCAGATATTGATGCCGGTAACCAGCAGCCCGATAAAAAAAATGGAACCGCCGCAACGAAACAAGGATATTCCGGACGCCCGCATGGCGGTAACTTCCATATGTTTGCCGAACATGGCCATGGTCCACATGCAGGCGAGTAAAACGGAAATAGGCAGGACAAAACGGATATTGCCGGGGAGTTTGAGCAGGAAATAGCTGACAAACTGAGAGGCTGGCGCACCGGCATCAAGAAAATCCTTCATATCATTAAATACGTCTCCCAACATAAACAGGATAACAAATACCAGGAGTAGAACGCACAGGTAAATCATGAATTCGCGCAAAATATAATAATCCAATGTCGGCAGAAATAACCAGCGTCTTGGTATTACTTTTAAATCGGAATTTTGCTTTCTCTTTCCCATTTGTTCTCCGGGATTAAATTAGGTGTTGTCGATTTTAAAACGCTTGGAGCGGGGTCAATACTACACAGCCTTGTGTTCTGTGAAGCTTAAAATATCGATTTGGACAAGTTAAATTATGG
>JAGYNC010000395.1 GCA_018400135.1 Victivallaceae bacterium | reverse complement strand
GAAGCTGTTGCCAACAACGCATTGAATTTTCGTTGGTTCGTTGCTGCATTGTGCTTGTCAATAATTGCCTCAGCTACCGCTTGTTCTGCAATAGCTTCGCCCGGTTTGGCATTCACTGAACCTTCGCCTTTGAAATAATCGATATGAAATTTCAGCACGTTGCGGTCGTCTATGGCATGGGTTATTGTGTAGGCATGTAATTCCTTTTCAAAAACCGATTCCGTGGTCTGATAAGTTTCATATTGGTCTTCCCTGATTTTATAAGTTGCATTTTCGTCAAAAATGGGTGTTCCGGTAAAACCAAAAAGCTGGGCATTCGGAAAGAATTCTCTGATGGCTTTATGATTTTCGCCAAACTGTGAACGGTGGCACTCGTCAAAAATAAAAACTACCCGTTTGTTGCTCAATGGCTCCAGGCGCTCTTTAAAGTTTTTCTTGTAAGTGCCATCCAAAGCCAATCCCAGTTTTTGAATGGTAGTAACAATTACTTTGTCGGCATAGTCGGTAGAAAGTAAACGCCTTACCAGTGTTTCAGTATTGGTGTTTTCTTCCACGCTGCCTTCCTGAAATTTATTAAACTCCTCACGGGTTTGCCGGTCAAGGTCTTTACGGTCAACCACAAAAAGGCATTTTTCAATATCAGGATTGTCCTTCAACAGCGTCGATGCTTTAAAAGAGGTCAATGTTTTACCGCTTCCGGTAGTGTGCCAGATGTATCCGTTGCCCCTGTTTTGATGAATGCAATCCACAATCGCCTTAACCGCGTAAATCTGGTACGGTCGCATCACAAGTATTTTTTGTTCGCTTTCCACCAGCACCATATACTTGCTGATCATTTCACCCAAAGTGCATTTCGACAAAAACTTTTTAGTGAATGGTTCAAGGTGGGTTATTTTGTTGTTCTTTTCATCTGCCAGCTTGTAAACCGGCAAGAACTGCTCATCAGCATTGAATTGAAAATGCTGGTTCTTGTTATTGGCAAAATAGAAGGTGTTGCTGCGGTTACTAACGATGAATAGTTGCATGAAACACATCAATGTATTTCCATAGCCATTGCCAGGCTCGTTCTTGTAATCTACAATCTGCTGCATGGCTTTACGTGGCGAGATGTCCAGTTTCTTCAATTCAATCTGAACTACCGGCAAACCATTAATCAGCAGAATGATATCATATCGTTGCAGGCTATTCTCTGTATTGATTCTGAGTTGGCTAACAACTTCATATTCATTTTTACACCAGTCTTTTATATTTACGAGGGTGTAATGTAAAGGCGTTCCATCTTCACGCTGGAAATATTGTCTTTCCCGCAACATCCTTGAGGCAGCGAAAACATCAGGTTTAATGATTTCTTCCCGTAACCGTAAAAACTCGCTATCCGAAAGTCGCACACG
>JAGYNC010000394.1 GCA_018400135.1 Victivallaceae bacterium | reverse complement strand
CACTCGCGCAGCACCTTTCGAATTCGTGACTTGGAAAAGATAGCGCCGGTAAAAAGGTCAAAGTCTATCGAGCGACGGTGTCCAATTTGCAAGGATATCGCCGTGCCGCCGACAAGATAGAACGATCGTTTAAATCGGCTGACCAGTGGCAACAGATCATGCTGCGGACTGGTTAAAATATTGAGGTGTATATTTTTTAAAGACATGCAGGAAGTAATTCCGAGTTAAAGCATGATAGTTGTTGCGTCGGCGCGATTCGGTCGAGATGGAATCAGCAAAAATGCGGGCAACTACATCCAGTCCCAGTATACGAATCAACTCAGTTACGGCGTCCAAGCTGCCGTAATTCAATATGGTTTCCACAAGAACAGCAGAACTGATGTTCGCCTTGTCCGATTCGGGTAAGAACCAGAACAAATCGCTCTGTGAGTTAATAAAGCTTTTGATCTGTTTGTTCATGCCTGATTGTTCCGATACGTTCCAATTACTATGCATAATATTACTCGTTTAAGGTATTCTTGTCGAGCGAGAACGCTCAAGCCTTTGGCCGGAAAAGGTGGCTTTTGCAAGCGGCTCCGTATTCGACGGAATCGGGAGCCGGAAACTCCCTCTATTCTGAGGTGCACGCTACTTTTTGTGTCAATGTCGAATTGTTTTCATGAGTGGGGCGGTGGTGTCTTCTGCCGCGCGGTCGATGTTGCACAGACGGTGGCTTGTTTCAAGAGCGGCGCTGCCGAGTGTCTGTGCTTTTTGTTTGTCGGTAGCCAATTGGCGGAGGCGGTGGCAGAAGGTTTCGCCTTGATCGACTGGGAAGAGGCAGCCGTTGTGGTCGTCTTCGACGAATTCGGCAATACCACGCAGGTTCACCGCCAGGATGGGCTTGCCACAGGCCATTTCGTGGGCGAGGGTGTCGGTCATGTGGAAGTGATCGGTTTCCTGCCCGATGCGCATCACCAGGCCGATGGCAGTATTATGCATTATAGAATCCCCGCCGCTAAGTCAATAAGACCAGAGCGGACTTCGTCGTCCTCCACAGGTTTCTCGATGTAATCGACGGTTTCTGTGTAATCGATATCGGCATGGTAACACAATTGTTCACGAAACAGCTTTTCGGAGAACTGATCCGCAAAAATAGCGGCGGCGCGATGACTGACTTCACTAATCGTAAACTGCCGGAATATGAAGAACAAATCGACATAGTCCTTCCATTTGGCACGACGTCCCAGTGCAAATGCCTTCATGGCGGCGAGCGTCAGCAAATCTGGCATGGTCATGAAATCACCGGCCTTTAACGTATGCGGGATATCAAACGGATATTGGAAAAATGTCAGCTTGACATGATTGCACAAGAAGTGCATTTGGTCATCGTCCTCATGGATGATTCGGCATGGTTGTGAC
>JAGYNC010000393.1 GCA_018400135.1 Victivallaceae bacterium | reverse complement strand
AGCGATTACCAAAAATCGATCCCGATCCCGATTTCGATCCCGATTTCGATATGGGGAAGAGTGAGGCCTTACGTGCCGGTTCAGGGCTAAACCTGGCACTACTTTCCGGACGGACAGGAGTCCGTCCCTCCACCGGCCTGCGGCCGGTATCATCGCGGCAGCGTGCGACCTATTTCCCCCTTTGTGTTCTTCGTGCCTTTGTGTGATAAATCTCTCCTCTCCCCATTAGTGTTCAATTAGCGTAGATTAGTGGTTAACCTCCCATTTTTGATTTTTGATTTTCCCCTCTCCCATCCTCCCCATCCGGTTATCCTGTCAAAAAACTTCTCCCTTTGTGTCTTTGTGCCTTTGTGCGAGAAACTCTCCCTCCCTTTAGTGTCCAATTAGTGGTTTTTCTCTCCTCCCCCCTCTTCACCCTTCACTCTTCACTCTTCACTCTTCACTCTTCACTCTCCCCATTAGTGTTCAATTAGTGTAGATTAGTGGTTAACCTCTCCCTCTTCCCATTTTTCATTATTCATTATTCATCCTTCATTTCCTCCGTGTTCTTCGTGCCTTTGTGTGATAAATCTCTCCCGGCCCTGGCGCTACTTTTCCGAATTAAATCGGGATGCAGGTATTGTTTTTCAATGTGGCACAATTATATTGCAGACTTGGACTTGGGTTTTATTCCTGATCTGGATTTATTGAGTCGCCGAAGCTTTGTTGCGTGACGCGCTGACTTTGAAATTCCGTTTAGTACCAATTTAAATTGCAGTAAATTTTCAATCTGACAGAGTATTTGCCACACAAGATGAAACAAAAACTGATAATATTAACAATTCTTATCGGGTTGATTGTAGTCTTTTTTCCCGCGCCGAAAGCACGGGCAATGGACCCGGTAACGATTGCGCTATTGACTCCGGTCGCTCTTGAGGTTGCCGAGCGTGCTCACCCCTATATCATCAAGGGGATGCAGGGTGGGCTTAAAGGTTTTATGCAGATGGGCGGGGCATTACTTGAGATTTTTTTGTTGCCGTGGGGGGTAGTTCAGGCTACACTCGGACTTCCTTTCGGCGGTTTGGGGCCGGGGATTAAAAATGTCGCGCTTGGAACAATTGCTCCTCTTAAATTGGCATTTCATACCGCGATCCTGCCTCTTTACTTTTTCGGATTAAGTCCTTAAGTCACAACCATAACAACGGGTGAATTGTGCCCATTTGGAATATACTCCTATGCGGATAAGTAACAAAAACAGGCAGCGTTATATTCTTAATTCATTGTTGAGAGACTGGTATGGCGCGGAGCGAGCACGGGCGGAAATGGTTGCTTATCGTCCGAACGCGGTAAGTGTCGGTGAGACGGCGGAAAAAGTGCTGGAACAGGTATTGTCGCCTGAAGTATTGGCTGTGAGCAGATTGCGAGCTGCCT
>JAGYNC010000392.1 GCA_018400135.1 Victivallaceae bacterium | reverse complement strand
TGTCAAAAGGTATATGGCGAACAACCCTGTAAAAGCGAAGCTGGTGAAAAACAGTAGCGAGTGGAAATGGAAAAAGTAGTATGCGCTCTCCGAGCGCATGAAACGATTATGGAAGAAAATCGCTATTTGCGTTCGGAGAACGCAAGCTACTAGGGAAGCGTAGCCCGGAGACGACGCGAGTAGTATGCGCTCTCCGAGCGCATGAAACGTATTGAATGAATCCCGGGCGGGGAGGCTAACCATATAGAACATGTAGGAAAATGAACATCGTATCACTATCGAAATCGGGATCGGGATCGGGATTCTTCACCATGAGGGATGGAGGAAAACAAGAACCACTAATCCGCACTAATCTGACACTAATTTGTTGTGACAAGCCGCAAGAAAAAAACTGAACTTAACCGGTTTTGCCGGGAATTTTTTAGACAGGATTAACAAGATTTTATTTTATCCTGTATCATCCTGTATATCCGGTCAAAATAACAAATTCTTATAGAATTGAATTGTTAGTGTCAAATTAGTGAAGATTAGTGGTTAAACTTCCCATCTTCTCCCAAAGCCGTTCGGAGAACGCAAGCTGCTGGAATACGATCGGCTTTCCCATAAAATTATGCAATTACCGGCTTGAGCGTATGAATTCTGGGCAATTCTTCCGCCAGTTCGTTTTTCACACGGGCTATGTCATACAATTCCTGAAGTCCCAACCAGAATTCCGGTTTGTTACCGAAAAACTTAGCCAACCTGACAGCAGTGTCCGCAGTGATGGCTCGTTCCCCGTTGACAATGGCGTTTATCCGGCGCACCGGCACCCGTATCTCCAGAGCCAACTTGTTTTGCGACAAGTTGTAATCCTCCAGAAATTCCGCCAAAGCCGATCCCGGATGTACATTTGTAATATCAACCATGAGATTTTTCTCCTTAAGTTTTGCGACTGGCTCTTTAATGATAATCGGTAAATTCAACGTCAAACGCACTGGAGCCTGTCCACTTAAAACAAATCCGATATTGTTTATCCACTCTTATCGAATACTGATTATTTCGTTTGCCGCGCAACGCTTCAAGCCGATTGCCAGGCGGTATCAACAAATCCGTAATTTCCGTCGCCACGTGAATGTAGCGCAATTTCAACAATGCTTTCTGCTGCAAGGCTCTGTCAAGTCTGGTCTTTGCCCCGTTCCAGATATTTTCCGTCAACTTATCTCTGAATGTCTCAATCATTGTAAACCAAATTTTATATTTTCAGTCTTCAAAAGTATAACCCCAAAGGATACAAAAATCAATAAGTAATGCCAAACTTTCCCATCAAAAAAATAGGATTATCAGTAATCGCTCACTCTTTGGGTGGGGTCAAGGCTACGACACCCGAGGAGGAACGACGAGGCTGTGTAGTATTGACCCCGTCCCAAAGGAAAGAGTGAGGCATTACGATTATC
>JAGYNC010000391.1 GCA_018400135.1 Victivallaceae bacterium | reverse complement strand
GGATTCAGCAAAGGGTTTCGCTAAAGAATATAATATAGAAGAAAACCTAATCGAACAGCTTAAAGAGCTGAAATACACTCATCGCCCTGATATTGTTGACAGGAAATCACTTGAACAGAACTTCAAAGCCAGGTTTGAAGCCTTGAACCGTGTCCGACTTTCGGATAGCGAGTTTTTACGTTTGCGCGAAGAAGTAATCAATCCTGATATTTTTGCAGCTTCAAAAATGCTGCGCGAAAGACAATATTTTCAAAGAGAAGATGGAACTCCGTTACATTACACCCTCGTAAACATTAAAGACTGGTGTAAAAATGAATATGAAGTGGTTAGCCAGTTACGTATCAACACCGAAAACAGCAATCAGCGTTACGACATCATTTTATTGATTAACGGCTTGCCGGTAGTTCAGATTGAGTTGAAGAAACTGGACATCTCGTCCCGGAAAGCCATGCAGCAAATCGTTGATTATAAAAATGAACCTGGCAATGGCTATGGAAATACATTGATGTGTTTCATGCAGCTCTTCATTGTCAGTAACCGCAGTAATACTTTCTATTTTGCCAACAACAAAAATCAGCATTTTCAATTCAATGCTGATGAACAGTTTTTGCCGATTTACAAACTGGCAGACGAAAAGAACAACAAAATAACCCACCTTGAACCATTCACTAAAAGGTTCTTGTCGAAATGCACTTTGGGTGAAATGATTAGCAAGTATATGGTGCTGGTAGAAAGCGAACAAAAAATACTTGTAATGCGACCATACCAGATTTACGCGGTTAAGGCGATTGTTGATTGTATTCATCAAAACCGGGGAAATGGCTACATCTGGCACACTACCGGGAGTGGTAAAACATTGACTTCCTTCAAAGCTTCTACTCTGCTAAAAGACAATCCTGATATTGAAAAATGTTTGTTTGTGGTTGACCGCAAAGACCTCGACCGGCAAACCCGCGAGGAATTTAATAAATTTCAGGAAGGCAGCGTGGAAGAAAATACCAATACTGAAACGCTGGTGAGGCGTTTACTTTCTACCGACTATGCCGACAAAGTAATTGTTACGACTATTCAAAAATTGGGATTGGCTTTGGATGGTACGTACAAAAGAAATTTTAAAGAGCGACTGGAACCATTAAGCAACAAACGGGTAGTTTTTATTTTTGACGAATGTCATCGTTCTCAGTTTGGTGATAATCATAAAGCAATAAAAGAGTTTTTCCCAAGGGCACAACTGTTTGGTTTTACCGGAACACCCATTTTCGAGGAAAATGCTATCAATAAAATCAGGGAAGACCAATTTGAAAAATATCAGACCACAGAATCGGTTTTTGAAAAAGAATTACATGCCTACACCATAACCCATGCCATAGACGACCGCAACGTACTGAAGTTTCATATCGACTATTTCAAAGGCGAAGGTTCAGTAAATGCCAAACCG